>JBARXI010000096.1:0-8351 GCA_049647275.1 Microcoleaceae cyanobacterium | reverse complement strand
TCCCACAAATTTTTGACTATCTATATATTTGGAGTTAAATTTTGGTTTTTGAGGAAAACTGACAAAAGTTGAGAAGTGCTAAAAGGCAGTTACTCAACTTCAGAAAATATCGACTTGCCTGGAATAGGGCAAATATTCTGACACAATTATCTATATTTGGAGTGAAATTTTTGCTTCTGAGGAAAAGTGCCAAAAGTTGAGCAGTGCTAAAAGGCAGTTATTCAACTTCAGAAAATATCGATTTGCCTGGAATCGGGCAAATATTCGGACAAAGTCTCCCACAAATTTTTGACTATCTATTTATTTGGAGTTAAATTTTTGCTTCTGAGGAAAAGTGCCAAAAGTTGAGAAGTGCTAAAAGGCAGTTATTCAACTTCAAAAAATATCGACTTGCCTGGAGATAGAACAAATATTCTGGCAAAGTCTCCCACAAATTTTTGACTATCTATTTATATGATATGAAGTGCAATTTTCACCTCTGAGTGGATATGTCTGCCAAAAACTAGAAAATTACTAACTGAGAAAATCTGCCACTTCAATAAATCTCAATTTTCCTCGACTTTGGGCGGATACTTCTCCAACACCTCTCGCAAATATTTCCCAGTATAAGACTGAGAATTATCCGCCACATCCTCCGGCGTTCCACAAACAACTATTTCTCCTCCTTTATCTCCACCTTCTGGTCCTAAATCTATCACCCAATCCCCAGAACGAATCACATCTAAATTATGCTCAATTACCACAATTGAATTTCCCTTATCTACCAACCTCTGCAAAATATTCAATAACTGATGAACGTCATAAAAAGATAAACCAGTGGTCGGTTCATCTATTAAATAAATAGTTTTTCCAGTTGCCCGCCGAGATAACTCCGAAGCCAATTTTACTCTCTGAGCTTCTCCACCAGAAAGAGTCGGTGCAGGCTGACCTAATTTCACATAACCCAACCCAACATCTACTAAAGTTTGTAATCGACTCGCTGCCCTCGGAATATTTTTAAATACTTCTAAACCTTCCTCCACAGTCATATCCAAAACATCAGCAATTGACTTATCTTTATACCTCACCTGTAAAGTTTCTCTGTTATATCTTGCTCCCTTACAAACTTCACATTGCACATAAACATCTGGCAGAAAATTCATCTCAATTACATTTACACCTTGTCCGCTACAAGCTTCACATCTGCCACCTTTGACATTAAAAGAAAATCTTCCTGGTTTATAACCTCTTGCCTTGGCTTCAATAGTTTCAGCAAACATTCCTCGAATTACATCAAATACTCCCGTATAAGTTGCCGGATTTGAACGGGGAGTTCTACCAATAGGTGATTGGTCAATTACAATTGCTTTATCAATTGCCTTTAATCCTTTGATTTTTTCTAACTCTTTGGGAAAAGGAATTTTACGGCTGAGATGATTTTGCAAAGCTGGATAAAGTAAGTCATTAATTAAGGTGGATTTTCCCGAACCAGAAACTCCAGTAATAGAGACAAGTTTCCCCAAAGGAATTTCTATATCTATATTTTTGAGGTTGTTTCGATGACAATTTTTCAAAATTAGAGACTTTCCATTTCCTTCTCTTCTTTCTGGTGGAGTAGCAATAACTTTTTTGCCAGATAAATAAGCACCCGTTACTGACTCTGCTGTTGCTAATAATGTCTGAAAATTTCCCTGAGAAACTATCCGCCCGCCATGTACCCCTGCCCCCGGACCAATATCAATAATATGATCGGCTGCTCTAATAGTTTCCTCGTCATGTTCGACAACTATTAAAGTATTTCCTAAGTCTCGAAGTTTGGTTAAAGTTTGCAAGAGACGATTGTTATCTCTCTGATGTAAACCAATACTTGGTTCGTCTAAAACATAGAGAACTCCTGTTAAACCAGAACCAATTTGTGTTGCTAGTCTAATTCTTTGAGCTTCTCCGCCAGAAAGTGTCATTGTTGCTCGGTCTAATGTTAAATAATCTAAGCCAACATCCAGGAGAAATTGTAATCTTGCCCGAATTTCTCTCAATACTAATTCGGCAATTTTTGCCTGTCGCTCGCTCAGTTGTAAATTATTGATTTTCTCTAAACATTCCCGAATCGAAACTTCTGTAAAGTCGGTAATTCTGTATTGCCCGACCTCTACCGAAAGTGCTTCTGGTTTTAATCTTTTACCTTGGCAAGTTTCGCAGGTTTGGTTAACTAAATATTGTTCTAATTTTTGTTTGATTAAATCTGAACCTGTTTCCTTATATTGCTTTTCCAGTATCGGGATAACTCCTGAGTAGTACCGATAATTTCCATCCCCATTTTTCGTTTCTATCCAGATAGGTTCATCGCTGCCTTCAAGTACCAACTTTTGTTCTTTTTTACTCAATTTATTCCAAGGTGTTTCTATATCAAACCCATAAGCTTCAGCCAAACTATAAAGCAGAGAAAAATAATAAGGATTTTCCTTATTCGACCAAGGAGCGATCGCTGAATATAAGGGTGCATTAGGGTCGGGTACGATTAAATCTTGGGAAAATTGTCTCAAATTTCCCAGGCCGTGACAAGTCGGACAAGCGCCGTAGGGAGAGTTGAAAGAAAAGAGGCGCGGTGACAGTTCTTCCATCACTGCTCCATGTTCCGGACAGGCAAAATTTTCCGAAAATACTATTTGAGTATGAGATTTTTCTATTTCTTGTTCTAGTTCCTGACTGGAATTAGAGGAATTATTGTCTGATTTTAGATTAGCTGAAGTTGCTATTTTTGCCGAGGTTAGGTTATACTTACTAAAACTCTGCACTGCACCTGTTTTTGCTGATGTATCATTTACTACGTCAATAAAAGCAATTCCAGTAGATTGACGGAGACAAGTGCCAAGAGAATCCGCTAAACGTTCCTCTATTCCAGGTTTTTTGATAAGTCGGTCAATCACAACTTCTATCGTATGAGTATAATTTTTATCTAATTTGATGTTTTCAGCAATTTCTACAACCTCTCCATCAACCCTCAAACGAACAAATCCTTGAGCAGCTAAACTAGACAAAAGTTTCTGATGAGTCCCCTTTTTGCCTCGAACCACGGGAGCTAAGATATGAAACTTAGTCCGGTCCGGAAGTGCCATAATTCGGTCACACATTTCATCAATAGTCTGTGGGGCAATATTATGGTGGCAAATTGGACAATGAGGTTCTCCCGCTCGACCAAAGAGTAATCTCAGATAGTCATAAATTTCCGTGACAGTGCCAACCGTGGAGCGGGGATTATGGGATGTAGATTTTTGGTCGATGGAAATAGCCGGACTTAATCCTTCAATGGCATCTACGTCTGGTTTATCCAGTTGTCCGAGAAATTGTCGGGCATAAGCGCTGAGAGATTCGACATAGCGACGTTGCCCTTCGGCGAAAATTGTGTCGAAGGCGAGGGAAGATTTGCCAGAGCCAGAAACTCCCGTGAAGATAATTAGGCGATCGCGTGGTAATTCGAGGTCGATGTCTTTTAGGTTATGTTGTCTAGCACCTCGGATGCGGATAGTATTTTCAGGAGTTGGTTGGGGGTGAGGTTTGTTTTGGGGTTTGGTGGTTTTGGCGTTTCGGGCTTTGGTAGATTTGGACATGGGAAAGCTTGCTCAACAGTAGTTACTGATTGTAGCGCTAGGCTTGGATTGTGGTTTTCTGTCTATAGTTGGAATTATGAATTTTTCTTCCAATCAAAAATATAGATAACCGCTAAATTTTTCCAAATAGACAGGTAGAGGGCTTTACTTCAAAAAGGTTTAAATACTTAATTACCTATTGCGGACCATTCCGTAGGAAATTCTGGCTTCCAGGAAAAATTAGGAAGAGGGTCTAATATAAGTAATGTATCTCACAATTCTCAGAAATTGCTATGCCATGTCAGTCGAACTGCTAAAACGACAATTTAATGTCGAAGAATATAACAAAATGCCTCAAGCAGGCATCCTGAAAGAAGACGAGCGAGTAGAACTAATAAGAGGAGAAATTCTCAAAATGTCCCCAGTAGGTCGTCACCATGCAGCTTGCGTGAACCGTTTAACTAGACTATTTTCTCAAAAATTAGGCGATCGAGTTTTAGTCAGCGTTCAAAACCCAGTTGAATTGGATAATTATTCTGAACCAGAACCAGATATAGCTTTGTTAAAGCTAAAAGCAGATTTTTATGAATCAGGACATCCCCAGTCTCAGGATTTATTTTTGATAGTTGAAGTGGCAGATAGTACGATTAAATTCGACCATGAAGTAAAAGTTCCTCTTTATGCCGAAAATAATGTAATTGAAGTTTGGTTGGTAGATATTAACGAGGAATGTTTGGAGGTGTATCGACAACCTATTGGTAATAGCTATAAACAAGTACAAAAATTAGAGCGGGGTGAAAATTTGTTTGTTCAACGGTTTCCAGATATTAATATTCAAGTGGATGAAATACTAGGATGAGATGTAGCGCTACGCGGAGTAGGGGAGTGGGGGAGTGAAGGAGTGGGGGAGAAGTAAAACATAAATAATGAACATTAACTGGCTAATAATTATCAAAAAGTTTATTCTGCTTTTGTTAATTATTTAATATCTGATTTACCAAATCTTGAATAATACTTGCCCGATAATTTCTTTTTTATGAATTAAGTCTGCGAGTAGTTGGTTATTTTTGTCTGGATGTTTGCCTAAAACTAGATAATAATTTTCTGGTACTTCTATTTTTATTTCGTCGTAATCTTGAGTTGGTAAGTCGCTAATAGAATCTGCCGTTAAAGGTTGGTTGTTAATATAGATTTTCCCTTGTTGAATTTATAAAGTTTCTCCTGGTAAAGGAATAATTGGCATTATGTAGAGAAAGTTAGGGTGAAAACTTTGTTTTTGCTCGCTCCAAAAATGTATGGGGTTGCCTCTTTGTAGGTCACGCCATTTGTGAGTAATTCTATCTCGGAAAATCCATTTGTTTATTTGTACGGTTAGGGTGAATATTTTTGTTGTTGAGGTGACTTGTATAGATATATGAGTAGACGCTGATAAATATGGTGATAATAATCAGAGTAATAGCAATTTTCAACCATAAATATTTGTCTGTCTGAGGAGATAAAAAAAGTCATCTCTTATAGCCAACAAAATGCTTACGCAGAGAATCATGGATAAAGCGATAACGACCTCCGACTTGTTGAATTAATTTTCTTTGGGCAGCATATTTCAAAAATTTGGCATAATTCCAGGGAATTAATCCATTTTGCCAGAGAATTAATCTTAAGCTTAAGTGTTGAATACATGGTAGACCGCCAGTTGATAAGCTGATAATCAGACCAAAAGTTAAGCTCAATACGAATGCTATTTGCGCCGATGTCTCATCTGTGACTAAAGCGTATAAATAGGGAATTAGTAAACAAGATGCAGTAGTAATTACAACAAATGTAAATAGAGATTTTTTTAGTGATTCTTTAATCCCTTGGTTAGGAGTCTCTTTTGAGAGAATATCTGTATTTAACTTATACATCAGCCCAAAAATTATCCCAAAAATTATCCCAAAAATTAGCCCTAAAGCCGACCCATAAATCAGGTGTAAAACCAGCCCAAAAATTATCCCTAAAACCAATCCATAAATTAGCCCTTCTTTAATTTTTTCCCAAGAAAAATCCAAGGCTTGTTGTGGTTCAATTATTATATTGAGCCCCAAAATAACTCCAATAACTCCAATAGTTATCCCAAAAACTATCCCAGCAATTAACCCTAAAACTAGCCCAGCAATTAACCCATAAATTACCCCATAAATTACCCCATAAATTACCCCAGAAACTACCCCGACAATCAGACCAAAAATTAGCCAAAAAATCATCCCAGAAATCAGTAAATACAACCATTTTTGACCATTATTTTCTAACCAAGTAGGCTGCATATTTTCGATGAGAAACTCTGTTTGTTTTTCAGTCTCTAACCGTCTCGCCAGAAAAGTTAACCAACCCCTAGTTTTCTCCGCAGAATAGAATAACTTTTCACGTTTTTTAACCTCCTTAAGAGGTAGTTGTAAACGTTCCTCAATGTAAGCTGCAAATAATTGTGCTTCATCATAAATAGGCTCCCCCCGATAAACAGTCACCATAATATTCAACAACAAAGGAATATTTGCCAACTCCCACATTAGAGAATTACTTTGAATCACCTCCCACAAATCAAGCTTCCCAAAACTTTGTAAATAACGATAAATTTCCTCTGGTTGAGGAGCTTCTAAATAATAAGCACCATTCAATTTTTCCAGCCTAATATTTCCTTCCTTATATTCCTTATCCCGACAACAAATAACCAAACAAGTCCGAATATCTTCCCCAATAAAATCATTGATTTTCTCAATACAAAGTCGCTGCCGAACTAAACCCAATTCATCCAAACCATCTAACAACGGCAGAATTTTCCTCTGACTTAATAAACTTCTACTAAGTCGGCGATCGCTAATACTATAAAAATCTTTCAAATACCGAATTAACCAATCTTTAATAGATAAATTATCCTCTTGCCAACTAGACAATTCAAAAATTACAGGCACAGGCGCATCAACATCATTTTCCGCCTTCTCAATTAATTCTTTTGCCAACCTTAATAAAGTAGTAGTTTTTCCCGCACCAAGTTTCCCCAGGATTAAGAATTTTCTCGCCACATCCTCCCGATAAAAAACATCAATAATCTTAGTTTCAGGAGGTAGAGAAATTATTTTCCTTCTCTCAGACCTACCAACAGCTTCCTTCTGAGAAAACATCGGTAATTCTAAATATTGATTTACCGATAATTGATTTTGTTGTAGAGAATCTTCAAGTCGTGTAAAAACTTCAACCTTAATCCCTTTAAGAAGTTCCGACTTAACTTTTGCCTCCCTATCAACCGGACGAAAAAAATTCAGAAAGCCTTGAACAAAATCCCCAAAATTAAAATTAATATATGTACCTTCATTGATAAAACCTCCAACCTTAGCTTTACCTTTAACTTCCCTAATATTTTGACGACCAGTTCCAGTTAAACCACTTTGGTCATACTTATCTTTATTTCCCATACATAGTTAGTTCAAAATTTCCCCATCTCAACCAAAAAGTATAGTTAACCTGGCTAGCTAACTATACCTTCCATGATTAACAAATACCTGAAAAATTTATTTAGCTTCCTGCCATCCTTTAATCGCACTAGACATCTCCAGAAAAGAGGGAACAGGGAACAGGGAACAGGGAACAGGGAAGAATAATTGATAATCTCTGGATAAGAATTGATTTTCTTTTTGATTTTTGGAGATGTCTACTAACAACAAAAGCACCCATTGGATTATCCAAAGCCTTTTCAAAAGCTGCTAACCCACCTGATGTAGCTGCACTAATTAATTTTTGTTTCAAAGTAGGGTCACTTTCTATCTTTTTAATAGCTTCCGTTGCCACAATCATTTGTTCGGTAGTAGTTTTAGTAGGATGGCTCTGGGAAAGCTGTTGCAAAATTTGTTGCACTTGTGCCACTGCCTCAGCCAAATTTTGCTGTTGAGCTTCGTTTATTACCCCTGCAACTTTAGCATTGCCTTTAACTGTACCAATATTGCTATGACCAATTCAAACTAAGCCTTTTTGGTCGTAAGTATTTCCGCTTGATTCCATAGGTATTAGATGAGATTAATTGGGTATATTTACAATTATATCAACTGATTTTTCATGGCTGGAAATGGGCGATCGGGAAACTATCAAAATTCAGAGCTAAGGGTAGATAGATATTCAGTCTGGCAAATAAATAATGTGGCTGTTCTTGAGGAGCGATCGTCTCAACCTTGCCTAGCAATATCCCTCCCTATTCTCCCCAAAATTTCCACTCCACGAAATTTACTCATTTTCTCAGCTATCAATCAAAAATATAGATAACCGCCAAATCTTTCCATTCATCAAATTAATATCTTTTAGACTATTGCTACCTATAACTCCTCACTACAAAAATTATCATCCTGTGAAGCTCCTGAAAAAAACGGCGAAGGGTAAGGATGTACCCTTGCATCCCCAAAATAATTGTGATACTATAAACTTAGTGGGAGTCGTTCGCCCCTAAGCATGACTTTTTATTCAACTAAGAAAGTAAGGTTAGAATATTAAGAGATAGTAGCGATCGCGGAGCGTGGTGTCAGCCGTATCGTCAATAGGAAATAAAACCCCAAGAAGTAGCAGAAGATGAGCGTACATCTTAAAACCACAGAAATAATCATTATGTGAAGCTTTTGAACAACAACCACATTTTTTTTCTATAGCGTGTCATCAATTAAGGAGGTTGACAAAAGGGATATTGTATGTTATGGGGCGATGGCGCTCGCTATGCCAATAAAATGACTGAGGCTACCAAATAAATTCCTCCCAGAAAGTTTACGG
>JBARXI010000095.1:0-15859 GCA_049647275.1 Microcoleaceae cyanobacterium | reverse complement strand
CTACAATTCTGTTAATAATGATTACCCACTTTCCGATGATGCACCGCAGGCAAAACATCTGAGTCACTTACGCGCCCGCTATCAACAGTTGCATAAATAATCCAGTGGTCGCTTGCTTCCATTCGACTAGCTACTTCACACTCAATGTAAGCCAGTGCATCACCTAAAATAGGACTACCATTTTTAGCAGTCTGAGTTTTAACCCCAGCAAAACGGTCTGCACCTGGTGGAAAACGCTTGAGGAAGTGTCGCATCAGACTTTGATAGTTGTCTTCCCGCAATACGTTTAAGACAAAGCGATCGCCTACTTGCATCAGCGCTTCAATTGCCCGGTCTTTTGCTACTGCTATGGAAACTCCCAAAGGTTGGAAACTAGCTTGCACTACCCAAGAAGCTAACATCGCACTACTAACCTCACCTTTGGTAGCAGTGATAATATACAAACCCCCACTCAAACGACCTAAAGCTTTATCTAGGTCACTATCAAGAGATTTCATTTGCTTGATAGTTTGCTTGAGACTCAATAGTTGCCCTGTATCTGTACCCGCTTCCTCACAAAGTTTATAAGTTAATTCTGAGGGAGTTTCTTTAATCAGAATATTAGGGAATGCTTCCTTGAGACCTAACTCTTTAAGTTTGTTGGCTAGAGGATATACCGATAGGTCGTCGCCACCACCAGATTCAAATAAACCATAAGCTTGTTTGTTGTTAGCTGCTGCCACAATAGTGTTGACTGCAGTTTCAGCCGTGCTAGCTATAGGGCCTGTCGTGGGTGGTGCTCCAATGACGATTCCTTTTGCCATTTCTACCAATTCCCGTACTTCTTGGGGTTCGGCAAACCTTAGATCCATCATTTCTACAGCAACGCCTGTTTTGGTTATCCCGTGAGCAACGGCTTGGGAAAGGCGATCGCTATAACCATAATCAGAGGTGTAGAATACTGCTACTGTTGTCTCTGCTTTGGTTTGGGCTTGGCTCCACTCCTGATAACGGTTTGTTAATTCTACTAAGTTATGACGTAGTAGAGGCCCGTGACCTGTGGCAATGGTATTAATATCTCCCAGTTTTTTCATGCGTTTCATGGCATTTAAGACTGAGCGAGCATTTGGTGCCATCAGACATTCGTAATAGAATTTATAGTCTGCTTCTATGTCGCTGAGATTTTCATCATAGGTTTTGTCGGAGCAATAGTGCATCCCAAACGCATCACAGGTAAATAGAGTTTGGGTCTTGCTATCGTAGCTAAAAATAGTGTCTGGCCAGTGCAGATTTGGGGCAGAAACGAATTCTAAAACGTGACCGTTACCTAAATCTAATTGGTCGCCATTTTTGACAATTTGTTTGTTAAATGGTATGTGAACTAAATTTTCTAAAAATTGAATTGCCACTTTTGCTCCTACAACAGTAACTTGGGGAGCTAGTTCGATAATGTCTTTGGCTAAACCACTATGATCTGGTTCAGTATGACTAATAATCAGATAATCAATTTCACTTGGATCGATTAGACCCCGGAGGGTGTCTAAATACAACTGGCGAAATTTTGCATGAGATGTGTCTACCAGAGCATTTTTTTCTCCTCGAATAATAAAGGAGTTATATGTGGTACCATTCTGTAGACCAAATTCTATATCAAAGCGATCGCGGTCCCAATCAAGGGAGCGAATGGCCATAGTATCGGCTACTATTTCGCCTGTCTCTATTGTCAGTCTATTTTTTACTCGGTCTGTTATCGCTACCATAAGAGACCTCTCTCTAAAATGATTATTTTTATTTGCTTTTACATATTTTTACACAATTTAAGTATAAGTTTTACTTAGAAAAAGTTATTAGTTAGTTAAAAATATTAAATTTGACTAGACTTATTCTCAGTTGGGAGAGACATTTTTCTCAACTTGTGGTAAAATGGGGAAGTTTTGCTACTATCCAATGGCACAAGGGATAAACAATGAAACACCGATTGGCTACCGTTGGAGTTCTCACAACTGCTGTAATGCTGGCGGCTGTCATGTGGCCACTGTCTGCTAAGGCACAGGCTTGTTATGGGTATGGCTCAGAAAAAGCGAATTATGAAACTGCCAACTTCAAAATTGATATTTGTGAAACTAGAAAAGGTGAGTATATTTTCATTAGTCAACCCAAACAGGGAAATGAGCAAGACTGGCAGATTCTTGGTAATGCCACAAAAAGAGGTAGTCTTTGGGAAGCCTACGATCCGGTGCAAGGGATTGAGTATAGGGTTGGCCCAGAGCAATATCGTGTAGATTCTAGAGTACAAGATAACCTGACAGAGCGGGTGATTAATTACCAAGCTCAAGGGAAAGCCCCACTAAAAACCTGCTATGTACTTAGACCGAATGGATTATATATTTTTGAGTCACGTAACTCGGCTAGTGGCAGGGTTGGGGTATTGGAAAATGGTCAAAGAATTGAAGTTGTAGGAGATGAGGCGATCGGTAGCGGCACCCAAAGATTTTTAGAGGTTAAATATCCAAACGAGGGATATGTAGTTTCAAGAGATAGTAGTGGCAGCTATATTTCAGATTGCTCTCAAGTTTGGCAATAAAACAAGTATTTTGATTTATCTTAGGATTTGTTTCAACATAACCTGAATAGTTTTTGTATGAAAGCTAGATTCACAATTCATTTTAGATAAAATTTGTACAATTTATTTATTTTTATATAGCTCCTTTAGGATTGAGGATTCAATAAAGTCCAGAACTTTTTTTATAACTCACATGATAGTAAGCTTGGGCAATTCAACTTATGTAGATCGTAAAATCCTCAATCCTTAGTTAAATATTACCTAAATTTACGAAATAACCACTGCATTTGTTCGTATACCCGCCTTTCACTTAATTCAAACTATTTTGTCGTCACTCAGACTACACTTAATTGAGTTTTCATCCATTACCTAATTCCACTCATCTGTAGCGTATTTAATATTATCAGAACTTAGGCAATACAACCTATTTCTATCATGGGGTTAGGGCCTGCTTTGCGATAACAACCCATAGGGAAGCAATCTCAAGCCTAGATTTTGCCTCTCTCATGTGTCAGTCTTAATGATAATACTTTTTTACGAATAACAACAATTTTCTACAATTTTAGTTAAACAGATTAAAGTAGGGTGGGCAAAACGAAGATATCAACTCAATTAAAAATCCCGAAAGAATATTTTGCCCACCGAGAAAGCTAGACACTGGTACATTATTTTTGTGCTCATCCCTAACAACAATTTTCTACAATTTTAGTTAAACAATTAATCACCCTTGTAAGAGAGGGAGCTGGGGGATGTCTTCTGCCTTTTCCCCACCAAAGTGTTATTCATTACACGAGGATCTACAAAAACTATAGCGCTTTGCGGTAGTATAGTTACAGATTAGAATCAAAGACCTCACGGGGTGACAAAGATAACTTTATTAGGTATATTAAAGTAGCTATATATGTTACTCAAAAGGAAATGTGATGAGATTTATCGTAGCATTTTTATTATCTTTTTTACTAATTGGACAAAATCCAGCTCACGCTTTTTATGCAGTTAAAGGAGATTTTACTTTTGATGGCTGCTACGCCTATAGCAGTCTTAGAAAAAAAAGTAATCCAGTACCTCTCGAAGCAGGAAAAGTTTATGAAGTTTTTGGACTAAATAAGGTTGCGGGAGATTATGTTTCTATTAAAGTCGATGGAGAAAATAAGTGGGTAAATAAAAACTGCGGTCAGTTGAATCCAACAAGTGGGGATACTAGCGATAATAATAATAATAATAATAATAATGTCGCTACTCCAGGCTGCCCGGTTGAAGGTTGTGCGGATAAATATGTACTTGCAATTAGTTGGCAACCGGGTTTTTGTCAGACAAAACAGAGTAAACCCGAATGTATCAGTCAAACACCAGAGCGCTATGATGCAACTAATTTTACTTTGCATGGCTTGTGGCCTGACCGAATTTCCTATTGTGGGGTTTCTTCGGAAGACAAAAGTGATGATAAGGAAGGAGAGTGGGATGATTTAGATCCATTGTCTCTCGATGAACAAACGACTTCTGAGTTGGAAATACTAATGCCAGGTAAACAATCTTACCTACATCGTCACGAGTGGATTAAACATGGCACTTGTGATGGGCGAGATGAGGATACTTATTATGATATTTCTTTGGATTTGCTCAGGGAAGTGAATAATTCTCAGGTGCAGGATTTGTTTGCGGAAAATATTGGTAAAAGAATTACTCGGTCTCAAATTGAAACTGCTTTTGAAAGGTCTTTTGGAGAGGGAGCTGGTAACAGTGTGAAGATTGTTTGTAAGGAAGCCTTGGTTACCGAACTTCAAATTAAAATGCGGCGACCTCTGGCTGGGGATAAGTTAGCAGATATTTTGCTGCCTACAAGGGGAGGATCTTGTAATAGTATGATTGTAGACCCTGTTGGATTTTAGAAGTAGAAATAAAAATTGAAAGCTTTTGTTACTGGTGGAAGTGGTTTTATTGGGGCGAACTTGGTGCGATTATTATTGCAGCAGGGCTATGCTGTACGATCGCTTGTTCGCCCTACGAGTTGTTTGAATAATTTCCAAGGTTTAGATGTGGAAGTTGTGGTGGGCGATTTAAATGATTCCCACTTGTCTGAGTTGATGAAGGGATGTGAGGTTTTATTTCATGTGGCTGCTCATTATTCTTTGTGGCAAAAAGACCGAGAGTTGGTTTACAAGAATAATGTGTTGGGTACGCGCAATATTTTAGCGGCAGCACGAGGAGCGAAAATTGAGCGGATAGTTTATACAAGTTCGGTTGCTGCTATTGGGGTAGGTATTTCTGGTGCGGTTGTGAATGAAACTTATCAGTCGCCACTGGAAAAATTGGTTGGTGATTATAAAAAATCTAAGTTTTTAGCGGAGCAAGAGGCGGTGAAGGCGGTTGAAATGGGGCAAGATGTGGTGATTGTTAACCCTACTTCTCCTATTGGCCCTTGGGATATTAAACCGACTCCTACTGGTGATATTATTGTCCGATTTTTGCGTAGGCAAATGCCTGCTTATGTAGATACTGGTTTAAATTTTATTGATGTTCGGGATGTGGCATGGGGGCATTTGTTGGCGTTGGAAAGGGGGAAAAGTGGCGATCGCTATATTTTAGGTAATCAAAATCTTACATTTAAGGCTTTACTCGATCTATTGGCAGAGATTACGAATTTACCTGCTCCCAGACAAACTATTCCTATTTGGTTGCCTTTGACTATAGCGTGGGTTGACGAAAAAATTCTTGGAAGTTTGGGAAAACGACCTTCTATTCCTTTGGATGGGGTGCGAATGTCTCAACAGCGGATGTATTATGATGCTTCTAAAGCTGTGAGAGATTTGGGTTTACCTCAGTCTTCTATTAGAGTTGCGCTTCAGGATGCTGTTGATTGGTTTCGGGTTAGATCGTGTTCGGATAATTAGTAATGATTAAGATTCAGCGCGTTGCTGAATGAGGATATGATTTTAAAATTAGGGAGCAGGAAGCAGAGACCGAGCGGTTTTAATAAATGCTATTATAAATGCTTTTTGCGAAGCAAATGCTCCGCAAAAAATCAGTCCGAAAGAAATTACCCCGACAGAATTCTGACTTGCGCGTAGCGCTATAGACGCCCTAATTTTTGGAATTTTTCTAATGTTTCGGCAAGTTCGTGAAGTTGGACAGGTTTACTAAGATAATCATTCATGCCTGCTTCTAAACACTTTCCTTCGTCTTCTTTCATTGCGTTTGCTGTTAGAGCAATAATCCAAGGTTTAATGGCAGATTTATTTTCTTCATCTTGGCATTGACGGATACGACGGGTAGCTTCTAATCCATCCATTTCTGGCATTTGTACATCCATTAAAACAAGATCATAAGATTCTTTTTTTACTGCTTCAACTGCTTCTAAACCGTTTTCTACAATATCTACACCATCACCATAACCTAATCGCTTCAACATTCTTTTAGCAATAGTTTGGTTGACTGGATTATCTTCTACTAAGAGAATTCGTACAGTAGATTTTTGGGCTGAGTTAAAATTATGTTTTTTAGTAGTATTAATTGAGTGGATTAAGGATGAGGCTGAATTAACTTTTTGTGGTAATCCTGGAATTACAGTTAAATTTAAATCTACCCAAAAAATACTTCCAACTCCTGGTTTGCTGGTCACTTGTAATCTACCTCCCATAACTTCTACTATTTTTTGAGTAATTGCTAATCCTAATCCTGTTCCTTCTGCTTTATTTTGATTACTTCCTACTTGCTCAAATGGGAGAAATATCTTGTCTAAATCATTAGTCTGAATGCCTTTACCTGTGTCTTGTACTTGAAAACGAATTGTTTGTTGTTTTTCTGACTGTGAATTATTTTCTCTAATACGTTCTACTTGAAAATTTACTCCTCCTCGGTCTGTGAATTTCATTGCATTGCCTAATAAGTTAATTAGTACCTGTCGTAATCTTTTTTCATCTGCGATAACTCTGGGAGGTAATTGAGAGGTAAATTGATAGTTAAAGTAAATTTTCTTTTCTTGGGCGCGAATCCGAAATATTTCTACAATTCCCTGGAGAAATTTAGTCAAATCTAATTCGGTTGGCAACATTTCTAGTTTGCCAGCTTCTATTTTAGATAGGTCTAGAATATCATTTATTAATGCTAATAAATGGAAGCCGGATTGATAAATTATTTCAATTTCTTCCTCTTGCTGTGCTGTCAGGTTTGGTGAATTTTGCAGTAGTTGAGCTATGCCTAATATTCCGTTTAGTGGAGTACGAAGTTCGTGGCTCATATTGGCTAAAAATTCACTTTTAGCATTATTGGCAGTATCAGCTTGTATTTTTGCTTCCATCAGTTCGGCAGTTCGTTCTTTGACTCTGATTTCTAATGCTTCAAAGGTACCTTGTAATTGTTGAGCCATTTGATTAAAAGATTTGGCTAGAATGGCAAGTTCGTTATTATGTTTAACTTCTATTTGTTGGTTTAGTTCTCCATTTCTTATCTGCGAAACAGCTTTTTCTAATGAATATAGTGGTCGGACAATTCTGTCTCTAGTAAAGTAAATTATGTTAGCAACAATAAAGCCTACGGATAATAGAATTAGTAATAATATTATTAGTGGTATTAAAAAAGGTTTAATGGCTTCAGTTAGAGGCTGTTCTACTATGACAAACCAGGGCATTGTGACTAAGGCTTGAGCTTTGGAAAATACTGGTCGATCGTCTAGTGATTTATTAAGGTTAATTTCTAGTTGAAAACCATTCTTTTTGTTGGTAATTAGTTCTGGGGTCTTTATAGTTTTTTGAATAAAATTTCGATTTTTATGAACTACTACTAAACCGTTATTATCGACAAGATAAACATTTCCATTTTTACCTACTTTAATTTCTACTGTTTTATCCCATAATTCTGTAATATCAACTCTTGCTAATAATGTTGCTTGGGAAACACCAATATCATTCGTAACTGTTACTGCTATTTCTATATATGGTTGCTGGTTTTCAAACTTTACTTGGCTAATATATAAGCCTTGTATTCTGCCCTCGTTTGATAACCAAGGTTGTTGGTCTATTTGTATTGGTCTTGGGCGATTAAATCTACTATTTTGCAGTAAAATTTTTCCGTTTAAATTTACCAAAACTAGGTCTAAAATGGAAAGATTTCGCGCTCGCATTTGACTCATCACAAACTTAATATCATTAGTTGTTGAGAGAGCTGCACTAGTAGCTACCATATCACTTTCAAGTGCTAAAAAGAATTGGTTAAAACTTGTAGCTGCTTCAATACTAGTTTGATTTATTTGTTTCTGAGCTTGTTGTATTGTTACTAGGAAACTGGTCAAAATTGTACCTCCAATTCCTGTTATCGCAATTAGACTTAGTAGGAGCACCCTGCAAGTTATTTGTTTTCTTAAAGATGCAGATCGCTCTTTCTGATTTTTTCTGAGTATGTTAAAAAGATTATGTAGATTCATCGGTTTTATGATATAAAAAAATTTTATTGATTGAGATAAGGAAAAACAAGAAATATAATTTTTGTTGCATTAGCTGCATCAATTAGAGATGATTAAAAATTTTTGGATGCCCTAATTTAGGATTGTTTGAACTCCTGGTTGATAGGTGAATTTTCCACTAGTCAATAATGGAATTGATTATATCTATAAATTACCCCACGATTATCTGACGTCATAAGGAACTTCGCAGTAACAAAATATCTCATTACACTGAACTTATATCATGTCACCTTAATTACCTGTAATAAAAATTTTCTACTTTGAACCCCCCTAACCTCCCTTTTTAAGGGGGGGAACGGGGGTATCGAAGTTTATTCTGGTTGTTTAATGCGACTTGATATTAGAATAGCAGACAGCAGAGGAAGTCCAAGAATTGGATAATGTATTTTTTCTTATTCCCTAAATAAAAACAAGTAGGTTGATTTTTTTCTACTCTACTTTGATTTTTTTCGGCTTTAATTTTATTGATAAATAATCCCCAATGATTAGGGGGATAAGTAGTAATTTTCTATATTTTCTAGAATTATCATCTTAATATCTTCTAAAAGTACAATGTTTGGATAAGATTCTCGATTTTCTAGATGGCGAATCATTAACTGAATAGCCAACCTTGCTTGCTTTTCCGGTGCTTGATTAATTGTGGCTGTAATTTCACCTTTTTTAATTCCTTGAATACCACTTTCTAGACCGTCAAATCCTGTAATAATGATTTCCTGATACTTGGCATCTTTTACTGCTTGACCAGCTTCTAATGCCATACTATCATTTAGAGCTATAATCCCATCAACTTCATCAAATATTTTCAGCCATTTTGCGGAAATATTTTTGGCTTCTGCTTGATTCCACTTAGCTGAGGCTGTAGCAAGAATTTTAATCTTTCCTGTATTTAAACCTGCGATAAAGCCATTACGACGGGCAATAGTATTATCGCGATCGGGTGCACCATCTAAAATCACAACTTTACCTTTACCTCCTAATTTTTTTACTACACATTTACCCATTGATTTTCCAGCAGTAAAATTATCAAATCCGACAAAAGTTAGTATTTGTTCGGTATTTAGTGGAGTATCCATAGTGATAACTGGTACACCTGCTCTAGTTGCTTTTTCTACTACAGCAACTAATTTAATTGAGTCAGTCGGTCCAATTATAACTCCGTCTATTTCTCCTGTTTGGATTAAATTGGCCATGAGCATAATTTGGTCTTCTACAAATTCTGTTGTTTGGGGTTTGTTTGGGCTAATTATACTAAGATTTACACCAAATTCTTGGGCTGCAGTTTCTGCTCCTTTTTTCACATTTCTCCCATAAGGCTCTGCTGGAGTGCTTTTGAAAATGTAGACTATTTTCTCTGGTTTACTGGCTTTTATTTCTGGTTTAAATAATTAATTTGAGATTTGATTAATGGGAGAAGATAGCTGAGTTTTTTCTAGATTTTTTTCTGTTTTTCTATTAAGTAGGTAGGCGCGAATAAACCTCACTATGTAACGAAATATTGATGTAGTCGAAACCCTTGAGATTGCTTTCGGTGCGCAATGCTGCGCATTCATGTCGCGAAGCGAAACCTTCCACTCCGTTCCAGTCGCTTCGGACGTACTTGTAAATTTTTCCACCTACCTACTTAGCTGTATTTTGCTGATAGCATCCAACAGTTAATAAGCTCAATATTGCTAATAAATTAATGATTGGGAAAAATAAATATAAGAAACTCTGAGTATGATTTTGTTTCATTTTAGTTGTTTAAATGTTGGGCTATGCTGAATCATACTATGATTATCGGCAGTTAGCAGGTAGAACAAAATTTTTTCCTCTCCAATAGTGGAGACTAAACCTAATTTGTGAGATTAATGATTCTTAATTTATCCTAATTTCTACTCTCATACTGTCTTTCAGTATTTCAAAGAAGGGCGAATTTAAAAGTTAGAAAAAAAACAGACAAAAGGCTAAATATGCTTAATCAATTTCAAATTTTTTTTCCAATCAAGTTGATGGTCTAAATTTATTGGATGCTTTCCTTGATAATATCTTATAGCTATCTAGTCTAAACTTCAGTTAGTAATCAATTGGAGCAAAAAATTTAAGAATAAGGGTGATTTAATCAATCTAAAGTAAATGCCCCTAAGCTTATTGGTGTCATGCTTCAAAAATACCATTGTTCTCCTGTCCAAGTTGCGTAATAGAGGCTCTATAGCACTACACAAATAGGGCGCGGACATTCCTCTACTCTCTACTCCCACTTCCGGTGCTCCCTTTTCCTACCGGAATGCTGCGCAAACCACTCAAATTTATTGTCTTAACCAAAGAATGTACTGCTATATCTAAATCCTTAGGTCCAGACAATTATAGATACTCGGTTTATAAAGATTCGGTAAAGATAAAACTCTCCTATCTCTAAAAATATTATATAAGTTGTCTTTATATTTTTAACGTTTTTGCGTTATTACAGGATTGTCATTAATTTAATGATTAACAAAATTCAACATTATTTTTTCAGTACATTTGTCACTATTGATAATCTAGACATTAACTCTAAAGTTGGCAATAGTCCTTTTGTATATAAGGAATTTTATCTATAATACTTAGTCTTAATTCTAGACAATTTTATTTGTTTATTGAGAATGAAGTTGATAATAAAAACTAATGAATTCACAAAACTTAAGTAGGTAAAGATTTAATGAATGCGCTAATTTATTCTTGTTATATTTTTTGCTCGGCACTACTATTTATAACAAGCAGCTCTGGAAATGTAAGACTTAATAACTGTCTTACAAAAGATTGAATTGAATTATCGCCAGATGTGTTCTAATGCAAAAAATGGGTTGCTCTTCCCACACAAGTATTAGAAACAGCTAGCGACTTGGGTGACTTCTATCTTTTAGGTGAAATTTCAATGAAAACTAATAGTTTAAAATCCTATATCCTTTCTTCTATGCAACAGAGGATTCTGTTTAATAGTTTTGCTTCTGAACAGCAGGAGATTTCTATTAATCAGATGGTTTGGACTCTTCACGAGGATTTGAAAGTTGTAGCATTTAGACAAGCATGGCAAAAAATTATTGACCAAAACCCAATTTTAAGAACGAGCTTTAATTGGTCAGACTCTAGCGAACCGATACAAACAGTTCATCCCCAGGTAATACTTCGGATTAATGAACAAGATTGGAGTCAATTATTAGAAGAGAAGCAGAAAAAGAGACAGCAACAGTATCTGAAATTAGACCGACAGCAACACTTTGATTTAAATCAAGCCCCCTTAATGCGTCTGGCAGTCATTAAATTAGGGGAGAAAAAATACCAAATTATCTGGTCATTTCACCGTATTTTACTAGATAGGGATTCCATTCCCATTATTCTCAAACAAGTTTTCACTTACTACAAAAATAACGAGCAACCATTAGCTTCTCTACCTCCTTTTCAAAACTATATAGAATGGCTAAAACAACAAGACATTTTCCTAGCAGAAAAGTTTTGGAGAGAAAAACTCAAAGGCTTTACTGCTCCTACACCTTTAATAGAAGAAGCAGAATTAAATAAAAAAATATATTCCCAAGTCGAGCGTGGAGAAGAAAGTATTTATTTGTCTAATACCCTTTCATTAGAACTTTCTTCCCTGGTAAAAAAACATAAATTATCTCTCAAAATATTACTTCAAGGTGTTTGGTCATTACTTCTAAGTCGTTACAGTCGGGAAGAAGATGTTGTCTTTTTTGGGTTAAAATCTTGCCGTTATTGGCATCCTCAAGGTGGCTCAATGGTGGGAATTTTTACTAACCTTCTACCTGTAAGAGTTAATATTTCAAGAGATATTCCCGCGATAGTTTGGTTAAAACAATTGAGAGAAGAATCAATAAATTCTTATCCTCATACACCTCTGACAAAAATCTTAGAATGGAGCGAAGTGCCTCGCGGAATTGACTTAGCAGAAAGCTTAGTTATCTTTGAAGATGCTTCACTCAATTCGACAATGCACTCCCTAGGTAATGAGTGGAAAAACCAAGATATTCAGCTCTTGCAACAAAGCGACTTTCCACTGACTGTCTTAGGTTATGGGGGAGAAGAGATTTTAATCAAAATAGAATACGATCGCCAGCGGTTTGATAAGTCAACAATTACCCGAATGCTAGGACATCTTCAGGTATTATTGGCAGGAGTTGCGACTCATCCAGAACAAAACTTATCAAAATTGCCACTTTTGACAAAAGCTGAAGAATTTCAGTTACTGGTTGAGTGGAATAAAACCCAGACAAATTATCCCAGAAATCGGTGTATTCATTATTTGTTTGAAGCACAAGTAGAGCAGACACCAGATGAAATTGCAGTCGTCTTTGAACAACAAAAACTGACATACCGGGAGTTAAATGAAAGAGCTAACCAATTAGCTCATTATTTACAAAAAATAGGAATTCAACCGGATACTTTAGTTGGGATGTGTGTTGAACGTTCCTTTGAGATGATAGTCACTATTTTAGGGATACTCAAAGCGGGAGGAGCTTACCTTCCCCTAGACCCAGATTATCCGCAAGAACGTTTAGAGTATATGTTGTCTCATTCCCAGATATCTGTACTCATCGCACAGCAAAAATGGCTCCAGGTTTTGCCTAACCATTCAGCATCGGTTATTTGTTGGGAAACAGAAAGGGAAGTCATATCTCAAGAGAGTAAAGAAAATCCAATTAGTCAGACAATACCTACTAACTTAGCCTATGTAATGTATACCTCAGGTTCTACAGGAATTCCTAAAGGAGTGAGCGTAGTTCATCGCGGGGTTGTCCGATTAGTTAAAGAGACTAACTATATAGATATAAGTCCGGAGCAGACATTTCTCCAGCTTGCACCTATTTCCTTTGATGCTTCAACTTTAGAAATCTGGGCACCTCTACTTAATGGTGGAAAACTGGTAATTTTTCCTCCCCGGATACCCTCTTTGATGGAATTAGGGAAAGCCATTCAAGATTACCAAGTCACAACTCTGTGGCTGACTGCTGGACTTTTTCATCTGATGGTTGACGAACGGTTAGAAGATTTAAAACCTTTGCGTCAGTTATTAGCAGGGGGAGATGTTTTATCCATTCCTCATGTGCGGAAATGTTTAGAAACTTTGCCCAACTTGAAGCTAATTAATGGGTACGGACCGACCGAAAATACAACCTTTACCTGTTGCTATACTCTAACCGACCCTAATCAAATTGACAGGTCTATCCCCATCGGAAAAGCGATCGCCAATACGCAAGTTTATATCCTCGACTCCCATTTACAACCTGTTCCCATCGGTGTTCCAGGAGAACTTTATATTGGAGGAGATGGTTTAGCTCGCGGTTATCTTCACCGTTCGGAGATTACGAAAGAAAAATTTATCCCTAACCCTTTTACTAAAGACTCTGACTCCCGTCTTTATAAAAGTGGAGATTTAGTCAGATACTTGAGCGATGGTAATATTGAATTTCTAGGAAGGATCGATAATCAAGTAAAAATTCGGGGTTTCCGAATCGAACTAGGGGAAATTGAAACAGCTTTAAGTCAACATCCCAAAGTGCGACAAGCTGCAGTTATCGTTAGAGAAGATGAGCCAGGAAATAAAGCTTTGGTAGCTTATGTTGTTCTAGAAGAAACAGAGGAAAATTCGATCGCTGACTTGCAGGAATTTCTCAAAGAGAAGTTACCCAGTTTGAGGGAATTCCTCAGAGACAAGTTACCCAGTTACATGATTCCTTCAGCTTTTGTATTGCTAGAAGCTTTTCCTCTAAACCCCAATGGTAAAGTAGACCGTCGCGCTTTACCAGCTCCCGATAGACAAAAACTTCTCCTAGAGCGAGTCTACACTCCTCCCCAGAATGAATTAGAAACAACTTTAGTCAATATTTGGTCGAAACTGCTGAAACTTGAGCGAGTCAGTAGAGAAGATAATTTCTTTGATTTAGGTGGTAATTCTCTTCTCAGTCTCCAGATGATGGTTCAGTTGCAACAACAACTCAAAATAGATTTACCCATCGTTAAACTGTTTCAATATCCTACTATTAGTTCCCTCGCTAAATATTTAAGTCAAGGACAAAAATCACAGCCTCAATATCAAAAACTGCGAGAGCGAGTTCAGCAACCGACACAGTTGAGTCAAGGAATTGCCATTATTGGTATGGTCGGACGCTTCCCCGGAGCAAATAACGTCGATGAGTTATGGCAGAATTTGTGTAATGGAGTCGCATCCACCACCTTTTTTAAAGAAGAGGAACTCGACCAGAGTATTGACCCAGAGCTAAAGCAAAATCCCAATTATGTCAAAGCCAAAGGGATAATCGAAAATGCCGATTTATTTGACGCTGCTTTCTTTAATATCAGCCCCAGAGAAGCAGAAGTCATGGACCCCCAACAACGAATTTTCCTAGAAGTTGCCCATGAAGCACTAGAAAATACAGGCTACGACCCAGAAAGATTTGACGGCTTAATCGGACTTTATGGAGGTTCCGGGAATAATACCTATTTTGCCTCAAATATTTGCGGTCGCCCAGAAGTGACCGAAGGAATAGGCGAGTTTCAAACCATGCTCGCCAATGATAAAGACTTTTTAACTACCCGCGTCTCCTACAAACTTAACTTAAAAGGTCCCAGCATCAGCGTTAACACAGCTTGCTCCACCTCATTAGTGGCAATTTGTCAAGCCTTTAATAGCTTAATTAACAATCAATGCGATATGGCACTCGCCGGAGGAATTTCCATCAGCACTCCCTTAAAAAGCGGTTATCTGTATCAAGAAGGGTCGATGCTTTCCCCCGATGGTTACTGTCGCCCCTTTGATGCTAGAGCCAGGGGAACAATGTTTAATAACGGTGTAGGAATAGTCGTCCTCAAGCGTTTGGAAGATGCGATTCAAGATGGCGATCGCATTGAGGCAGTTATTCGAGGGGTGGGAATGAATAACGATGGTTCGGGGAAAGTCAGTTTTACCGCTCCCAGTGTGGACGGTCAAGCCGAAGCAGTGGCTATGGCTCATGCTAGTGCAGGGGTTAACCCAGAAACAATTTCCTATGTAGAAACTCACGGCACAGCAACTCCCTTGGGCGACCCCATTGAAATGACAGCTTTAACTCAGGCTTTTCGTTCTCAAACTTCGGCGACAGGATTTTGTGCAGTGGGTTCGGTGAAAAGTAATGTCGGTCATCTGGTTTGTGCAGCAGGAGTGACAGGAGTGATGAAAACTGCCTTAGCTTTGAAACATAAACTGATTCCCCCCTCCTTACATTTTGAAAATCCCAACCCAGATATCGAATTTGCTAAAAGTCCCTTCTATGTCAACGCTCAATTATCCGAGTGGAAAACCGAGCAAACTCCCCGACGAGCTGGAGTAAGTTCTTTTGGGGTAGGAGGAACTAACGCTCACATAGTCTTAGAAGAACCCCCAACCGTGGAGCCTTCCGGAAATTCTCGTCCGCGCCAGTTGTTGTTGGTCTCAGCCAAAACTAAATCTGCTTTAGAAACTGCAACGACTGAGTTAGGTAATTATCTGAATCATCAGCCAGAAGCTAATCTAGCCGACGTAGCTTATACCCTGCAAGTAGGAAGAAAAGGATTTTCCCATCGTCGTTTTGCGGTTTCTAAAAACCTAAAAGATGGGGTAGAAATATTAAAATCCTTACCTCCAAAACTAACCGCCACCCGTCAGACGAAATCTCAATCTGCCGAAATTATCTTCATGTTTCCAGGGCAAGGTTCACAATACGTTAATATGGGATTAAACCTCTACGAATCTGAACCCGTATTCCGAGAAACAGTCGATTCCTGCGCCGAAATTTTACAACCTCATCTAGGTCAAGATTTACGAAAATTTCTTTATCCTCAGCCAGGAGATATAGAAACCGCTGCTGCAG
>JBARXI010000094.1:0-5081 GCA_049647275.1 Microcoleaceae cyanobacterium | reverse complement strand
CAGCTTATCATTTAGCAAAGAAAGGACATTCTGTTTTAGTAATAGAAAAAGAATCTTTGCCCAGAATTAAAGCTTGTGGAGGTGGGGTATCTCCGGCGATCGCTCAATGGTTTGATTTTGATTTAAGTCCGGCAATTTCTCTCAAGGTCAGCAAAATTTGCTATACTTGGAAACTTGAAGACCCGGTAGAAGCAGAGTTACCTACTCCTATGTGGATGGTAAAACGTGATGTTTTCGATCATTTTTTGATTGAAAAAGCTCAAGCACAAGGTGCAGAGTTAAGAGACAAAACAGAAGTTACAGGTATTGAGTTTAAAAGCGATTATTGGGAAGTTCAAACAAATACGGAACCTGTTACAGCTCGTTATTTAATTGCTGCCGATGGAGCTAAAGGTCCGATGGCAAAATGGTTAGGTTTTAAAGAATCTAAAAAACGTCAAAGTATGGTGCTAGAAGCTGCTGGCTCCGATGAGTCAAATCAAAAAGTTAACTTTGAATTTGGCTCGGTGAAAAATGGTAATATTTGGGTTTTTCCAAAGGCAGATTCTGCTTCAATTAGTATTGCTACTTTTAGAGGTGGGGAAGCAAAAAACCTATCTAAAGATTTGATGGAATATGCTAAACAAATTGGTTTAAATACCAATCAAAATCAATTATTAGAGCATCCCCTTTCCCTATGGGATGGAGACAAAAATCTCCACACTCAAAATGCTATTCTGGCTGGAGAAGCAGCAAGTTTATTAGACCCCTTATCCGCAGAAGGAATTCGCCCCTCAATTTTTAGTGGTGTAAAAGCTGCTGAAGCGATAGATGGAGCATTAGGAGGCGATGGAGATGCTCTGCAGAAATACACTCAGATAATTAATGAAGAGTGGGGTGCAGATATGGTTTGGGCTGGACGTTTAGCAGGGGCATTTTATCGGTTTCCCAAAGTTGCTTATAAAGTGGGAGTTAAGTTACCCGCAGCTACTGAAATAATGAGTAAAATTCTGTGTGGAGAATTGCGTTATGCGGATATTGCTAACCGAGCGATTAAAAAGCTCAGTGGTAGTTTTTTACCAGGCAGAGGTTAGAGCAATAGAAAAGTTAAATAGGTAAGAATAAAAAAATATCGGAAATAGTGAGTAGTGAAATTAGTCGTCTTATAACTTTATCCCTACTCATTTTTTTCCTAATTTATAACAAATATAAGAAGTGACTTTTCAGTGTGATATAGCAATTTTCATACGGGCATGGTTTGGGCTGGGCGTTTAGCAGGGGCATTTTATCGGTTTCCCAAAGTGGCTTATAAAGTGGGAGTGAAATTACCAGCAGCTACCGAAATAATGAGTAAAATTCTCTGTGGAGAATTGCCTTATGCGGATGTTGCTAATCGGGCGATTAAAAAGCTCAGTGGTAGTTTTTTACCAGGAAGAGGTTAGAGCAATAGAAAAGTTAAATAGGTAAGAATAAAAAAATGTCGGAAATAGTGAGTAGTGAAATTAATCGTTTATAGTCATTTCAAATAAGAATGAAACACTTTTTTTGCTGAAACCCTTTCAAGGCAAGAAATAGTCATCTCAGTCTAAACTGAAATGACTATAATTATAACTCTATTCCTACTCATTTTTTTCCTAATTTATAACAAATATAAGAAGTGACTTTTAAGCGTGATACTAAACCCGGTGCATATAAAGATTGAGCAACCAGAAAGACAGAAATAATACCATGTTCAGACGGGTCAGTTGTAAATAAAATTTAATAATTGACAGTATCGAAGAAATATTTCAATCACGTTTACTTTTCTCCTAACTCCTAACTAGGTGACTCTTCGCCAAGTTATTTATAAGTATTCAACCGAACATGATATAAGAATAAAACTGAACGCCTTTACTCTTGAGATATCAATCTTTTCTCTTTACTTAACTAGGTGACTCTTCGCCAAGTTATGTATAAGTATTCAACCGAACATGATATAAGAAGTAAACTGAACGCCTTTACTCTTGAGATATCAATCTTTTCTCTGTATTTATTGTGGCAACTGAAACCCAACCAACTTTGCCCTTTTATGGACCCTCTAAGACCTTTACTTTGACCATTTTAAAAAATTTGCTTTTTGCGTTTTCAAAAGATGAATCAGGGTTTGTTAAATCAGATGTTGTAGCATTTTCTAAAATTTCAACTGCTGTACCAGAATTAATAGGAGTCTGAACCGAGAAAATTTCGCCAAAAGCCTCGTCTGGCTCAACTTTTTCACCCGATAATAGTTTTTCCAAAAGCTTAAAGCTTTGGGTTGCTGTGCTTTCATCCTGAGAGCTATGGAGTGGGATAAAACTTTCTGGAGAACTACCTCGTACTATATCTACATCTTCATATCTTGGTCTTTGATCTACAAAGCCTTGAAGTATGCCTATATTGCTTTCTCCTTCTATCTTTAGATCATTGTTTTTTGCATCATATTTTGAATTATTGTCTTCGGTTGATGACTTAGTCTGAGTAATACCAGAATTTTCATTTCCTCTAATTTTAATTCGGTTATTTGCTGATTTATAAGTATTAAAGTCGCTTTGTTTGTCTGTGTCAAAAAAAAGATTCCAACGCCAAAGGAATAAGAGTTGCTAAAACAGCACCACCAACACCAGCAAATAGAAATTTTAACGCACCTTTTAATTTTAAATTCATTGCTTTGTTATCCCTCTACTACTTAAGAATACTTATGTCTGATTTATTAGATTAGTTGTTGTCATCACTTTTCGGAATAAAACTTAACCCCTCGGGTCTTCCAACAATTATTTAGGGCTTACCGATCTAATCTCTTAGCACTGGTAAATAAAGATAAGTACCTTTTTAGAATTGAAAAAAGTGCGCCTGTTTCAATTCACTTACCCTCAAAAAGTGATAATTTTGGGGTGACTATGGCAGAAAAATCTCCCGAACAATTATTCCTCCCACTTTCTCTGTCTTTCCACACTTCCCACACTTCCCACACTTTGCTTTTTTCAGCAAACCCTATTTATCTTCAAGTTTAAATACACCAACATCAACTGGAATTCCGGATACTTTTATAAAGATAAGATTGAAACGTTATTCACACAGCAGAGGCAAAAAATTAAAGAATGACGATTAAATTTGAAGCTGTATATATATTAAGGAAAGAAAAGAAAAACTTATCCAAAAGTATCGACTTCAAATTTCATCATTCTTAATTGTGCAACGCCTCTAATAGTCTAGACCTGTTTTTTATAAAACTTACGGGATGAAGACAAAGAAGACAATAGCGATCGCTATTACTAATAGGGGAGATAAGAGCAAGAAACCAAAAAATACCCCGTATTCTGGACTGTTTGTTGGGCTTACATTTCCTTTTTTATAAGCTTGTTCTTTAACTGGCTTATAGAGGAATGCCAGGATTAAAAATGCTGAAATGAGAGAGCCTAACAATGACAAAATAATTTTCATTATTTTCCTCTGATACATGATATTCTTGCTAAGAAATGACTTTTCAAGTTTATGTAAATTTTGAAAAGACTGTTGTTTTTTTTATTAGCTGCTGTACATAATATCTGTGCGTAATACGTACTTAATACCATCTTCAACGACACATCCTTTATGCCATAGCCGATGCTCAAAAATCAGAGCTTTGCCAGTTTTCGGCGTGACCGAAACTCGATCTTGTCTAAACATCGTTTCACCACCTTTGAATCCCTCACTAAGGAAAACCAAAAGTGTAAACAATGTTTCATTTCCTTCTACATTTTGGCGACCATCCTGGTGGATTTTAAATTTCTGACCTTGGGTATATCTATAGAAACGAAAGTATGGAGATAACCCAATAGCATATCTATTTTCATAGATAGGTAAAGTGTATGAAGCTATTTTCTTCCACAATTCATTCGCCAATTGTTTTGAATGTAAATTTACTCTCTCATTATTCCTAATTCTAGGTAACTGTTGCCTACCATCATAGACTTGGACATCAGCTTCAGAGTAGCCCATTTTTTCCGATCTATCAATAAGTTTACCGCATTCTTCTATCGACAGTAGAGATTCGATTACTGATATATTTTTGCTTAATTCCATCTTGATAAACAAAACTGTACTTTTGATTGAAAGGGGGTTGGGTGGGGTTGATATTTGTTATTGTTATAATTGATTATCCCTACTTCTGTAACTTTCCGAAAAGTCTTGTAATTTCTAAATTCTAGAGCTTTTGTATATCAGGCGATCGCCTGCTTTTTTCTTCCTAGAAATTCCAGATAGCCGTGAAATTACTAAAATTCGATTATCAAACTTTGTATTTCTTGTTATAGCTCCTTTCGGTGGAAGTTCAAATAATAGAAAAAACCGGAGACTGACAAAAGAGGGTTATATTGATTATCTGAATTTGTATATCAGGCGATCGCCTGCTTTTTTCTGACTAGAAATTCCAGATAGCCGTGAAATTGCTAAAATTCGATTATCAAACTTTGTATTTCTTGTTATAGCTCCTTTCGGTGGAAGTTCAAATAATAGAAAAAACCGGAGACTGACAGAAGAGGGTTATATTGATTATCTGAAGATGATATAAGTGCCTAGGCAAAATGAATTACTATTATTTTTTTCTCTAATTTTACATACAATACAGGCTTTTCAGCTTTAGAGTATGTGTAATTAATGCAAGCACGAGTACTTAAGTCCTGTTAAGTAAGTAAAGTCAAGAATTATTGTACTCAGGACTTAGCATCAATAAGTACAATACTATTCTCCCGAATGCCTACAAACTTTTCGGTGCGGAATGCGGAGCAAATACTGATACTTTCGATATTCTAAACTCTTTAAGTTTGCCTAAATGACCTCTTCTTTTTCAGAAGAGATAATTGTTAATTATTAATGATTAATTATTAATTGTTGAACCAGACTAACTTTTCTGACTTAAAATGCCAACCGCAATAAAGAAGGAAGTAGAGAACCTAAAGCATGTACAAATTGATTAGGTTTTTCTGGCTCTGGAGGATTCAAACGTGCTTCAATCACCTCAACTAACTGTTCAGATAACTCCTCCCCTTCACTACTGTTTTTAGAAACAAAAATCTCACGAGCTTTTTGAGCATCTGTGAGCGCTC
>JBARXI010000093.1:0-6926 GCA_049647275.1 Microcoleaceae cyanobacterium | reverse complement strand
ATAGCAATCCTATTTCAGTTATAAATTTTTGGTGGTGGTAGGTGGTAGGTGTTAGGTATTAGGTGGTAGGTAGAAGACAAAATAAATACATCTAAATTTTTCACAAATCATTTAGGATTGCTATAGTATTTTTATTGTGAGGGTATTCTGAGGGTAAGGCAGGAGGCAGAGGGCAGAAGGGTTAAGATCATTTGGAAAAACCACTTTTTATTAGCTGATTTGGTATGACCAGAATATAATAACTATATTACAATTAAAGTCGCTTGGTTTTCACAAAGTTATATCCCAGTTAGTTTTAAGATGATGATAGTCAAGTTTATTTAAAGCTATTATCTGGAGTGAAAATAATGGCTTTTGATTTAGCAAAAAGTGAGAATTTTTGGATTCAGGCTAAAAATTTTAAACGTACTTAAATATTTTTAGGAATAACTATTTATGCAGAAATATTGAATCGTGATACAAAACTGTATACACTAAAGTTCTATCTAGCCTACAATAGGTTAAATTTACCATCAAATTTTTAACTTCCTCAACCTCTAAACCAATGAATATAACTATTTTTTTCCTTTATAAATTCTTGTAAATATCTCAATTTTACCAAAGCCTTAGTCCAGATTTATTGAGTAATCTCTACTAATTGAAGCACGATCTAAACCATTAAGCAACTATAGATTTTTATTCGGATTCCATTGAAGTTTTTAGTTATCAATCTATTAAATTTTCAGTGCATTTTCAAAAATTTCCATAGACTTTATCTTGCCCAAGGATGACGATAATATTCAATCATTTATTCTTGATTTAGTTGTTCTTCTGAAAGGTTAGTCATTAAACAATATTCTATTCTTTTTTCTAGAACGCAAAAATTTACAACTCTAACTTCAACTTGTTTGTCTCCTGTTCCCACTAAATATTTTCCTTTCTCAGTGAATTTTAATTGAATATAGCAGTCCTATTTAAGCTGTAATATCTTAGTGGTATTCAGGAGTCACTCATCAGGTAGGGGAGCCGTCGAATTTGCGACGTACATAATTTAAGACATTTTCAGTTAATATTGACTGTTATTATATAGCAATATTATCTCAATTGTGAGACATTGTAGCCTTTTAGGCAACAGGCAACAGAGAAGAAAGAAAAAACTGTATCTTAATCAATATGAAAACCACTATATTCTCGACTTTTAGGAAATAGTAAAATTCTCACATCTGATTCCTGATTGCTATATCTATCACAACCAATTTAGGATTGCTATATTGTTTTTAATTCTTCAAACAAACTCTTGGCTTTTTTGTTGAGTTAATTGTTTAATTATTTCAAAAGAAGAAAACCCTCTATCCATTATGACTGCAGCATTGAGAGGGATTTGGTTATTAGACTTTTTCATACCTACCTAGTTAGGGCTTACCGATCGCTCTCTAAAAGCATTGACATATAAATACTTTAGCCTTTTTGGGGTCGAATTGCAGTGCGACTGTTTCAGTCTAAAACGCTCAAATTTGATCGTATTTTAGTCAAGAGTTGGGCCGAAAAATTCAGGGACAATTCTTACTCCTACCTCCTCATTATTCCCATTTCTCCTGTCTCCTGTCTCCAGACTCGGTGTCTCCTGTCTCCTACCCCTACTAAAAGACTTTTTCAGCAAACCCTAGTTATCTTTATTATCCTTCACTAAAAATCTGTTCTACCGTCAACTTCAACTTGGAAAAAATCCAGATTCAACTAGTTGAGAACCCCTAAATTGCTGTAACTGATACTCACCATTAACCAACCGATAAACATAAATAGTGGGTTGTTGTAGAACTGATATTACATATTTTTCTTTTCTTGCGCCAGTTGTGCTTTTGCCTTTTGCCACATTTGCTCAAACTCGACCAAAGTATATTCAGAAAGGGGTCGCTCGCAAACAGATTCTAGCAAAGCAAACCTTTTTAAAAACCGATGATTAGTTTCCTGTAATGCCTGTTCCGGGTTTAAATTATACCACCGCGCCAAATTCACCAAAACAAATAAAATATCTCCCAATTCTGACTCTTGATGTTCCTTATCTTCAGATTGTAAAGCCTCTTCAAACTCTCCCACTTCTTCATTAAACTTATCCCAAACCCCCTCAACATTTTCCCACTCGAAACCGACAGCAGCAGCTTTTTTAGAAATTTTCATTGCTGCCAACAGTGGGGGTAACTGTCGAGTATATCGGTGCAGTTTTGTACTCAATAAATTTGTAGTTTCTCCCTTTTCTGCTGCTTTAATTTCCTCCCAATTTTGCTTAACTTCTTCTGTGCTATTTACCTTAACATCTCCAAAAACATGAGGATGTCTTCTAATCATTTTTTTGTTAATATTTTCAGCCACTTCTGCCAAAGTAAAATCATTAGCTTCACTGGCTATTTGTGCTTGCAAAACTACCTGTAATAATAAATCTCCCAATTCATCAATAATTTCAGATTTATCTCCACTTTTAATAGCATCAACAACTTCATAAGCTTCTTCAATAATATAGGGAGTTAAAGTTTCTGGTGTTTGGGCTAAATCCCACGGACAACCCCCATCAGGAGAACGTAATTTAGCAACTATTTCTATTAGTTCTTGTAAGGCGGTTAATGTCGAATCCATATTAGATAATGAAGTTTTTTTGTGTTGGTTAGACATAGGGATTAATTATTTTTTTTTACTCTAGTATATTAGCTATAGCACTTCTCAAATAGATGAGGTACACAAGTTTTGAATTTTAGGGAGTAGGGAGTAGGCAGCAAGGAATAGGGAATAGGAAAAATATTGTAAGCACCTACACAGAATTGATTACCTAATCTAATTTTCTGTAACCCTTGCATTAAAAAGGTTTCTGTTTTGGAAAATATGTAATTAATTTTGTTTACCTGCTTATCTCATAAAGGATGAGAACAGCTATATAGCGAGTACCATTACTATAGCACTACGTTAATTAGTTAGGAGATATAATTATTAATAATTAATTCAACTGAGATGAAAGACTATGCCTGCACCCGGTCGCTATGATTTACGGAAAAAAGCAATTGCTGCACCTTAAAGAGGAGAAAAAAAAATTACTTTAGCGCCGCTCTTGAAAATTAGTCGTAATACTTTAGATTCATGGCTTAATAGAGAGGCTGAAACTGGAGATTTTCGCCCAATTACTCCTTCGGAGACTGGTCTGAAAATAAAAATTAAGGCTCGCCATAAATTGAAATAATTTATATTAAAAAATCATCATAAAACTCCAAAGAAAATAGCTGAAAAGTGGGGAGACAATTTAACAATGGCAAAATGTAAGTGATACTTGTAAAATATTTGGGATGACTCGCCAAAAAGCGAGTGCCTAGTTGGGAGGTCTCCGTTTCCTTCAGAAACGCTACGCGAACAGAATTTCAACAATTAATAATTAATAATTAATAATTACCTCTCCATAATTTATATAAAATAGTTGCCAATACACAAAAATAAAGATAATAAACGTCTAAAAAAAAGAAATGGTATGAAGCCAAACATTATAAACATTCTAAATTTTAGACATTGCATATTTGCGGGATGATGCGTGATTATTTTTAATTTCAAAACCCTTTCCCCGCTCCGGTGCTCCCTGCTCTCCTAATCATCCCATGATTATGCAACGCCAAATTTTGAGACCTGTAGTTCGCCAGTATGACAGCTCCTTTACCTAACTCCTAGGAATTTGTAGCAAACTTTTTTCCAATTGGCATTAGGGCAAATTTTAGTTATAAAGATTAAAATTCAGACTGAGTTGATTGGCTCATTTACCAATGGATAATTGACAATTGACAATTTATAATTAATCAGGTTTAAAGCCTCTTCTTTTAATAAGAAAAGCGGTCGGGGGATGGCGTTTGCTAGCGCACAACTACGTTAACGCGTAGCGTCCCGTAGGGAACGGATACCTCGCCATATCCAATCGACCAAGAGAAGTAAACAATTTTCTCCTTTTTCTCCTTGATATCAATCCTCCTCCTTTAAGACAGAGGTAATTATGAATTATTCACGATCAATTATTGAAACAAACAAAGCACAAAATATATTGATTTACTATTAATTAACGGAATATAGTATTACCGAGAAACCCAATTTATCTACTCAACCAGATTTCTAAAAATACCCACATCTTAAATTATTTTATCATCCTTGTTCCCTGCTTCAAACTTTACTTGCGACTGCGACTACGACTTCTAGAAGACACAACTTTTGCCGAACTTGCTTTGCGAGTAGTAGACTTGCGGCGTCCTTTGCGGGGTTGGAAAAATAACCCAGATAAACCTTTTGTTTTATAACGTTTGTAAGTAGATTGAGGAAGTAATCCTGGTAAACCTTTAGCCTTGAAGCGTTTGTAAGCCGAACTACTCCAGTCACTCACCGAATGACTCATAGCACCCACTTCTAGCCCCACTAATAAAGCAACCACTTCTAAATACTGTTGAGAGAGCGATCGCCAGCAAGTTTGGACAAATCCCCAAATGTCCCATTGTAAGCCCAATATTCGATCGATCGCCAAAGCTAATATAACAATTACTACCAGCCAGATTGCCAAATATAGCAACCGTAGAGCAGTACCGATTAACGGCCCATGAGATAAAAAAGAGCGATGGTTAAGACTCGTTTGGTAAGGTCGCCACAGCCAGCGAAACCAACCCCACCGTTGAAACTGCCTGGAGTTGATGTCGAGGTCGGGGCCAAACATCAGCCCACTAAACAAGAATCCTCCAGACACAAATAATGTCAGGTGAGTACTGCGAACTAACCCAAAACTCAAGGCTGCTACTAGAGGCAAACTCCAGAGGGTTATCCGATCGTGAGTGTGACCACTAGGCATGGCAGATTTGATATGGGCCAAATAATATATAACTTATATTTATCAAACTTACCAGATAAAGGATGATTTTTTTACTTGCATATTTGAAAATCTGTGCTATATTAATAAAGGTTGGGCGGTTAGCTCAGCGGTAGAGCGCCTGCCTTACAAGCAGGATGTCACTGGTTCAAATCCAGTACCGCCCATATTTTGACTAAGACTTCGCCGTTAATTGTGGGGTCTTAGTTTTTTGACTGCTGGTTGAAAATGTCGATCGGAATGAACTGTCTAGGACATGATTATGTGAGACCCTAGTATAGTTGTTATTGAGAAATTATTTATGTCTGCGATCGCTGGACAGAAACCATATCAACCCTACATTCTTTCTGATGAAACCAGTCAGTCTCTAGTCGTCATTGTTCCCGACAGAGGAGGCATTATTACCGACTGGCGCATTCAAGACCAAAAGATATTTCACATGGATAAGGAACGTTTTGCCGACCCCACTCTTTCGGTGCGCGGTGGAATACCTCTACTATTCCCTATTTGTGGCAACTTGCCCGATGACACCTACACCCTAGACGGAGAAACTTATCAACTTCCCCAACATGGTTTTGCCCGTACTTCACCGTGGGAAGTTTCCCAACAGTCTACCTCGGATGGGGCGAGTATAACAGTCACTCTCCGCAGTAACGAGCAAACTCGTGCAGTTTATCCATTTAATTTTGAGTTGAATTATACCTATATTCTCAAGGGAAATACTCTAGAGATGCGATATTCTCACACGAATTTATCTCAGAAACCTATGCCATTTTCAACAGGTATTCATCCTTATTTTGCGGCGGCTGATAAGAGTCAATTAGAGTTTGATTTACCTTCAAATGAGTATAAACTTAAGGGCGAGCCAACGGTTAATACTTTTTCTGGAGAGTTTGATTTTAACGCTGAAGAAATTGACTGGGCTTTTGTTAATTTGTCAAAACAGTCGGCAGTAGTTACTGATAAAAGTCGCAATTTAAAGTTAACTATTAACTACGATAGTAATTATTCTACTTTGGTTTTCTGGACGGTAAAAGGTAAGGAGTTTTATTGTTTAGAACCTTGGACGGGTCCTCGTAATGCGATGAATACTGGGGAGCATTTATTAATTGCTGAACCTGGTAAAACTGTGGAAACAGTTATTAGTATGACAGCGGAAGTGAGTGAAGTTGGAATAAACAATTAACGTTATAGAATATCCCCCTTTTTAAGCGAGGGGGAATTATTACAAACATTTTGGTATTTCATATAATTACAATGGTTAATTAATCCCTAGCAGCAACAAGTAGAAATTCTATATCATTACGTCTTTTGGCGTTTGACAATAAATTTGGGTTTTAAGGGAATAGGGAATAGGGAATAGGGAATAGGGAAAAGAAGAATGTCAAGAGCGTATTTGCGTAGTGCTATATTGCTTAGGAAAAAATGTGGAAGTGCAAAATTCTTCTACAGACAGATTTATCTGGTAAAAGTTTATTACCTGGTTTTAGATTCAATTTATCTCTGTATCTGTAGATTAAATTGGAATTATACCAAATTGATAAATGTTTGCTACAAAGGAAGCAAGGTTATTTCTAGTAGTCCGTAGTCAATAGTCAGTAATCACCTAGATTGAGATATTACGATCATTTTTAGCCTGAAATAATTCCATTCTCTCCAATATATATCTGACTTCAACCATTTTAGTTCACCCAATTATTTATAACATTCTTTTTTTTTATTGGAGTTATAATAACTATTTCAAAAAATAATGATAAATGTAAAAAGGTATATAGTTTAAATGCTGAATAATATCATGTCCGTTGGTATCGTTTGTGTAAAAACTTGAGAAATATCTACTTTTTCTCTCTTTCAAATCTTCTTCCTTCTTCCTTACCTGAACTTTATACAGCGCTTTCCGTTGCCCGTGAGGTACAATAACCGGAATTTTAACAGGGTCATTTCAGTTATCAGGCACGCCTCTTGCAGAGGAACTGCGCCCTTCAGTTATCAGTACCTTTAGCTAAAGCAAGAGGCTTGACATAAGGAATATGCTCTTGTCTTGGTCGATTAGATATGGCGAGGAGACCTCGCC
>JBARXI010000092.1:0-44481 GCA_049647275.1 Microcoleaceae cyanobacterium | reverse complement strand
AAAGTTATAGGTGTGAGGTTTAGTAGGGGTGATTCGCGAATCACCCCTACTAAACCTCACACCTATAACTTTTTCAGCAAACCCTAAATTATTCAGAACTATTAAATGCCAAAAAGAGTTTGAATCCGATTTCTGATTCGGGTAAAAGGGGTATTTTCTGGAGAACTTTGATCGAGTAATCCTAATTCTAGAAGTGCCTCTCGACGTTCATATAGCTTTTGGGAAATATCCACAGCTAAACTTGGATATTCTTCCAAGAGTTTTTCCATACCATGTTGTTCTATCACAAATAAAATACAGTCTTCAAAAGTTTTAACTGTCGCTGTACGAGGGGCACTCAACAACAAAGACATTTCTCCAAAAAACTCTCCTTCATGCAGGGTAGCAATAAGTTTACCAGTTTTTTCAGAAATTACTTCCACAGAGCCAGAAAGAATGATATAAAAAGAATCCCCAGCATCATTTTCTTTAAATATAATTTGCCCTTTAGGAAATAATTGTCTGTATCCATACTCTATTAATTTTCTTAGCTTGAAATCAGTAAAATTTTCAAAATAAGTTACTCTTTTTAATAGATCGCGTAAAGTCCAATTGCTAGGAGATTTAGGCGCTGATTTTTCCCCTAATGGTTTAATACTATTCTGTTTCTGCTCGGAAGAAATACTATTCTGTGAAATAATTTGACTTTCATTAAAGTAAGCAAGACCACTATTTTGAAGTAAAATACTCACTTCTTGTGGATTTTTTAACCACAAATCTCGCTGAGGAAAAGGAATTACTATATCCCGCTGATTTAACTCATGCTCAATCAAAAAATTAAGAGCACTGGTAATTGGATCGCTCTCTTCAGGATGGTCAATCCAAACTAATAATTCAAAATCTAAAGAACTATCTCCAAAACCTTTAAACCACACTTTAGGAGATGGATATTTTAGTACACTATTTTCTGCTCTAGCAGCATTTAATAATGCTTCGGTTACCAATACTGGGTCACTGCCATAAGCAACTCCAACAGATATATGAAGACGACTTTTAGGGTCTTTATAACTCCAGTTAATAATATTATTTTCGACAAATTTAATATTAGGCACAATCACAAATATATTGTCAAGAGTACGAACAATTGTAGACCTAATAGATATACTTTCGACTGTACCCAATAAATTGTCTACTTCAATAAAATCTCCTACTTTGATTGGCTGTTCAAATAGGAGTGTTAAACCACTAATAAAGTTACTAGCAAGATTTTGCAAACCAAAACCAATTCCAATACCCAAAACACCTGCTAAAACTGTTAGAGTTCTGAGGTCTATACCAGCCCTTTGTAAAACTATTAAAATTCCTAAAATGGCAAGTATATAAATAATAACTGAAGCGATCGCTTCTCTACTACCTCGATCGAAACCCATACGAGTTAGTAAAAATTTCTTAATTCCTGCACCAATTGTCCGAGCAATAATTAAGACTGCTATAGCTAATAGAATTAGTCTGACAATAGCACTTATGGATAGGTGATTATCCCCTATATAAAAGAGCGGGGTTGTTAATCCTCTAGATAAGTTTTGAAGTAATTGTTGCACCCGGATAAAAATCCAATTCATACTTGCTATTTAAATCTTTTCATTGACAGAGTAAAGCTTATCAAATTAATACAAAATTGAAATATAACTAAAGCTAAAAGTTGTCGGGTGGGCAATCGCTATAAGTTCCTTTGTATAAAGGTTTTAGCTTTCTACACGCATTGCCTACATTATGCGTTTATTTATGCCGACCTACTTAATACAAGATTGAAATGTAGTTAAGGCTAAAAGTAAAGCACTCAAAAGTCAAAAGTTTAATTATTCCTGTGACTAAAACAAAAGAATTTGAAAATGTTCTAACAATAATGGCTACTACTATAATTATTCTAAACAAGTTATAAGATATATATTAGCTTTTTGGTAAACTAAGACGCATTTTAACAGGATTTTATTGACTCAATTAAATCTCCCCCAATCCCTTTCCTTTCAAGTACGGTCTGTTAGCTATTGCCTAGTCTTAATAACTAATTTAAAAGCACGGGCAGCTTATTGAGTTATAATTCCTAATTGGAAAACAGTTTGCTACAAATTGCTAGGAGTGATAATCTAGAAGATACAGCCTCTAACTCTTATTTAAACTTTGATTACCTATTTTTTGTCTATTAACAGGTATTTGGATTTATTACGATCGGCTTAATTTTTAGACTCATAAATATATTGATAAAGTCTTTTTACCACTCCTAATTATGTGTAATATTCTTTATTGAAATTGATCTAAGTTAATATGCCTTTATTTTGGAAATTTAAAATATAACGGTAAGTTGGGAAAAGGGAAAGACCTTGAAGCTATCAGCGCTATTGTTGAAGTAAATATCGATATTTACAATTTGAATGTGCAACAGCTTAAGTGTTTTTTTCTATTTCATCTATTCATTTAACTATAGTAGATACAGCCTTTTGCAGAACGATTAGGTACAATGCTTAAAGCAATAAGCTCAAGATAAAAATGAAACCTTATTATTTACTGAATATTGTTACTGTACCGATTAGTCGTGCAAAGGGCTGTACATTAATTCTTAATTCTTTGGGAACAAATTAATTTTAAATTTTAGCGATCACTCAGATTTTGGAAAACTTTTAAGATTTTCAAATAAAATATTTAATTGTAATATCAAGTCCGGATAATTAGTGATGAAAAAACTTTCTCCTCTCTTTCCCTCTTATCCCTCTTAATCCCTCCTGACTCCTGACTTCATCCCTAATTATTTATAACTGTTCATCCAGACATGATATAAGTAGTTTTTATCGTTACAAACTTGATAATATTTTATTTGACAAAAAAATATTATGAGAGTTAGACTAATGAATGACCGAATATTTTCAGACTCAATGGTAGAGTTAACTAGCAAGGCTATCTTGTCAGGTCAGACTGCTAAAGCTTCTCCTTTGAAGTCTCAGTCTCCCTCAGACGAGCTTTCAATTGGCAATAAATTGGCATCGAACTCCAGGCTGTCGAGTATAGTTCTGGCCGCCGGCCAGTAAGTGTCAGACATCTCCGCCGGATACAGCAGGATTATCTGTACAGCTTGCCCATTGCTTTGACCAATCAAAATATGACCGGACTGCTCAATATCGGTGCTAAAGTTAAAGACCATTTCCAGCCAGGAGTAAGGAAACTCTGACACCCCATCTGCTTTGGTACTGTCGAGTGTCCAACCATTGCTTTCAATTAAGCCATTCGAGCCTGTAATACGCGGCTGCAATTGAGTAGTTGATGGTGTTCCAGATGGGAGAAATATATGCACTTGTGCATCATCTAAAGCATTCCCCTGAGACTTGAAGGTGAATAACACCCCGACTCCTTCGCCACTGCCAGTGCCAAACACTTTCATTGTATTGGGATATTGAGCTGTTACAGGAATACCATTAGCAGTTTCATCGTAGGTCTCCATAATATTAGCCTGAGCTGTTTGTAAAGCTTCAAGGTGCTCGGTAAAAGGCAGCAAAATCCTTGATTCTGCTGTGGCGGAGTTATTAGCGACTGATATTTGGGGGGCAAAAGCGTTACTAATTACCAGCAAAGTACAGACTGCTATCCCAGGCCAAATTAGTTTTTTCATTTAGTTTCAGATTCAAATAAGAGCTTTAACAAAAACAGAAATTAACCTCCCAATATCAACCCAATATCAATATTATATAACCTATTTGATTTCTATTTAATTGAGGGGGACTTACCAAAAGACACTATATAATAATAGATGAAAATTTCTACTCTACTCTAATTTAATATAACTTTTTACCAGGGAAAAAACCCTGGTTAATTGACAAAAAAATTACCTCTACTCCAAAATAGTTTTTGAGACAATTCTCGTTTTTTTTTCGGTCTGCTTCAGAAAGTTCTTCTCTATCTTGTAGACGGGTAGCACTGGTTTATAAAACAGTTGGTGCTCCGTATCTGATAATTAATAGTAGATAAAAATTTCTACTCTAATTTAATAGAACTTTTTACCAGGGAAAAACCCCCTGGTTAACTGACAAAAAAATTACCTTTACTCCAAAATAGTTTTTGAGACAATTCTCGTTTTTTTTCGGTCTGCTTCAGAAAGTTCTTCTCCATCTTGTAGACGGGTAGCACTGGTTTGTAAAACAGTTGCTGCTCCTGTATCTCCCATTTGTAAAGCCGTTTTAGCTGCTGTTTGCAACATTGTCGCAGCACCAGCCCGGTCACCCTGTTGTAATTTTGTTTCAGCTATTTGAGTTTGCCTATATTTTGCTAAAGCTAAAATATGTTTTTGTACTTGGGGGTTAATTGTCTGGTTATATTTTTGGATAACATTAGCTTCAACTAGAACCGGTTCAGAAAGTAAATCTTCCTTACTTTGAGCCGGGTCATCATAACGAATTTGTAATTGTGCGAGAGCCTGTTTACCTTCAGGAAGTTGCCCAATATAAACATTAACTAATACTACCCGCTCCATATCTTTCATTAAATCACCTAACCTAACTACAAAGCGATCGCCCTCTTTTTGTACGGGTAATTCAATCGTATCTGGTGCTACTTGTGCAATAGGTTTAAGTTCTGCTAACCTGACTCTCGGCATCAAAGATAATCGCAAATAAGAATTAGTTAGCCCTACAGATTGAATCCGATTAAACAGTTTTCCAAATTCCTCTATTGCCTGTTCTGGACGTTGAATATAAGCAAGAGTTCCCCCTCCTGCATCAGCAATTTTTTCTAAAACATCTTGATTCCAATCATCCCCAAATCCTAAAGAATTTAGAGTCATATTATAGTCAGTAGCTAACTTTGCTAATTTAAGACAACGGTCATTATCTCCATGTTCATTTTCCCCATCAGTTAATATAAAAATCTGGGAAATAGCATCTTTTTGACCTTTATCTAACTCTTGTATTCCTAACTTCAAACCCTCATCAATAGCAGTGCCACCCGAGGATTTTAACTTGTGAATCTCACGCTTAATACTAGTAGGGTCATTAATAATTTGATTAGGAACAATCACTTTCCCTCTATGGTCAAAAGTCACAACCGAAAGGCGATCGCCCTCCTTCAATTTATCCACAAGTTGTTCGGCAGCTTGTTTGACAGTTTCCAGTGGTCTTCCTTCCATCGAACCACTATGGTCTAAAATCAAACATAGGTTTAACGGTACACTTCTTTCTAACTCATTGGCCATAGCTGAAATAGATATGGCCAGTTGACGTTGAGATGAAGATTTCGTCGCATCAATATTGGTATCATTCAGAGCCGAATCTAGATTAACGTTCATAAATTTATTCAGGATTTTACTATTACTTATTTAAGGATATCTTCAACAAATATAGGAAAAAATTTTGATATGAATATATGGAAACTAGGTCTGTCAATAGGATTAATTCCTGTAAAAAATCGGGGTAAAATCCACACCTAGACAAAAAAACAGGTTTTTGCTATTAGTATACAAAATCATATTATAACTGAAATTTAGAGGGTGACTAATTAGCAATCTTACCCGCTACAATAACACTGCAACACGCTACCATAATCTAAAGATAGTACAATCAATTTTAGGAACTATGCCATGAAATCACCCATAAAAGCAGTTCAATCTAGCAGTTACTATGGAGATTCCTCTTTTCGTACACCGCCCCCGGATCTAGAATCTTTAATGTTGAAAGAACGAATTGTTTACTTGGGGCTACCATTATTCTCATCAGATGAAGTAAAGCGGAATATAGGTATCGATGTTACTCAGTTAATTATTGCTCAACTGCTTTATTTGCAGTTTGATAATCCAGAAAAACCAATATACTTTTATATCAACTCTACTGGTACTTCTTGGTACACAGGAGATGCTGTTGGTTTTGAAACAGAAGCATTTGCTATTTGTGACACCATGAGTTACGTTAAGCCACCAATTCATACAATTTGTATTGGGCAAGCTATGGGTACAGCAGCAATGATTCTTTCAGCAGGTACTAAGGGATATCGGGCCAGTTTACCTCATGCTACCATAGTTCTTAATCAAGCAAAATCAGGAGCCCGAGGTCAAGCCACAGATATTCAAATCAGAGCTAAAGAAGTTTTAGCTAATAAAACAACTTCTTTGAATATTCTCGCAAGAAACACAGGTCAATCAGCAGAAAAAATATCTAAAGATACAGATAGAATGCTATATATGACCCCGGAAAAAGCAAAAGAATATGGTTTAATAGACCAAGTTTTGGCAAGTAGAAAAGAACTGCCAAAACCTCTACCTGCTACTATTTAAGTCCTCAATAAAATCAAACAAAAAAAAGTATTATGCCTATAGGTGTTCCTAGTGTTCCTTATCGTCTTCCTGGCAGTCAATATGAAAGATGGATAGATATATATACCCGTCTCGGTCAGGAACGAATTATATTTCTCGGTCAAGAAGTTACGGATGGGCTAGCTAATAGAATTGTAGCCTATATGTTGTATCTTGATTCTGACGATCCAAATAAGCCAATTTATCTTTATATCAATTCTCCTGGTGGTTCTGTAACTGCAGGGTTGGCAATTTATGATACGATGAAGTATATCAAAGCAGATGTAATTACTATCTGTTTGGGTTTAGCCGCATCAATGGGGTCTTTTTTATTGGCTGCTGGTACTAAAGGTAAAAGACTAGCTTTGCCTAACTCCAGAATTATGATTCACCAACCGATGGGAGGGACCCGCGGTCAAGCTACGGATATTGAAATAGAAGCTAAGGAAATTCTGCGGGTTAGATCGGTTTTGAATGATATGCTGGCACAGCAGACTGGTCAAACTTTAGAGAAGATTGAAAAAGATACCGACCGAGACTATTTTATGTCTGCTGAAGAAGCTAGAGAATATGGTCTAATTGACCAAGTAATTGAAGAACGTCATCAAGGTTAAAAAATTAGTAGTAGGGTGTATATAATCCACCCTACAGAATCTGTGAAATAAAACATGAATATTGCAGATTATTATCGACAATTAGGGTTAAATATAGGGGCTAATTTAGGGGAAGTGAAAGCTTCTTATCGACGACTAGCACGACTATATCACCCAGATGTAAACCCCCACGATCGACAAGCTAAAGATAAGTTTATTGCTGTTACAGAAGCGTACAAAATATTGTTAAAAGTGGCTCCTGCTCAAACAAATTCAATAAATTCAACATATAATAGCTCTACTTCTGTATCGAAAACAAAGCATTCAAAACCACAGCCCCCCTCTCCAGAAACTTCAGCCGCAAAACGAACTAAAGTTAAGGTAACTCGGAAGCAGGATCAACATAAAAATCAATCCCACTTGTCAGAAGCAGAAAAACAACTTAAGCAAAATTATTATTTACATTTACAGCAATTATTAAAATATAAAAGATATCCGCGGGCGATCGCTCTAGCAGAAGGTTTGGCTCAGAGAATGCCCCAAGATTGGGAAGTGCGTCAGTGGCAGGCGATCGCCTATCAACGTTGGGCCCGTCACCTGATTAGTGAAAAACAACTGGATAAGGCCAGAAACTATTTAAAAAAAGCACTCAAAACAGACCCTCATAACCGCGCTCTCTGGGCAGAAGTAGAACGAGATTTTCGTCAGTTAGAAAAAATTTACTAAATATTTGCAAGTATACCTAATAATTGTATAATATATCAGGTTTTTTGCTAGGAATACTTAAGTAGTAATATTTATTAGTGAGAATAGCATAACCTAGCAGGATTTTTTGCTGGATGTAGCCATGGGAATATTAGATAATTTGTCGTCAATCAAAATTGTCTAAATATTAAATATTTGGTACAGCTCTATGTAGGGCAGGGTCATTTAATTCTAGATTTTAGCAATGAATTTACTTACTTTCAGATAGCGAAAGATAAATTATCGGGAGCTATTAATAACGTATTTTCTTACATAGATAACATGGCACAGTTTAGAATGAAATAGCCCTGTATGTAGGGTGAGAAAATATAGCGGTTTTCATCCTTTATGAAGTACAGTATTTTTCTATTTCCTCACAGGAGTGCGCTACCAGGTGCGTCTGTCGCGCATTCGCGGGGTCGCACCGCTATTTCTTATTCCCTCACAGGAGTGCGCTACCAGGTGCGTCTGTCGCGCATTCGCGGGGTCGCACCGCTATTCCCTTCCGGAGCTGTTGCCAAAAATCTAAAACTTGTGTATCTCAACCAAGAGCGAGAAATGCTATATCACGCCTATTTATCATTGCATCCATAAAAAATTTCCCAACTCTATCCGCATATCTAGACTAAAATTTTTAGTAAAGTCAATCAGGGGTTTATACTGTTAAACTTTTGTCTTTTAGAGGCGATCGATCCAGCAAATATTAAGACAGTAAAAGGTGCTTAATATTCAGTATGTTCGGTGGGTTAGGGCGGACAGTTTTAGCTCGGTGAGCAAGGGTCGATATTTCCGCCTAATCTAGGGTAGGTTATTATTTAACTTTCCTTTTCCTTTAACAAAAAGTCTGGTCAGTCTACTAAATTAGTCTAGACCCACTACTACAACCTAAGTTATTATTCAAGAATCAAAAAGAAACATGACCGATATTAACCAAGATTTCCAAACAGCTCTCAACCTCCAAAAAGAAGGTAAGTTAAAAGAAGCAGAATCAATATATATTAATATTTTAAAATCTGATAGTAATCATGTAGCTTCTCTAATTAATTTAGGTTTAATCGAACAAAGTAGAGGCAAGCTAGATGAAGCAACTCAGTTTTATAAATATGCCTTTTCTTTGGATTCAAAGAATATATCTCTATTGTATCTCTTAGCTAGAATTACCCAAGAGTTAAACAACTTAGATGAAGCTATTACCTACTGGCAAAAACTAATTGAACTTAAACCAGATTCTGCCCTAGAATTTTATGGCAATATCGGTAATAGTTTAGTTCAACAAGGTAGATTTGATGAAGCACTAAATTACTTTCGTCGCGCTCTAGAAATATCACCAAAGAGTTTTCAAGCTCATCAAGCGATCGGTAATTTATTAATTAGACAAAATAAACTCTTAGAAGCTAAATCAGAATTCACCAAAGCACTAGAAATTAACCCTAGTTATCAAACAGCAAAAATTTGGTTTACTTTAGTCGATCGGTTACTCAAGGGAGATAATCTAGTTTCATTTAATTATCAAGATACCCCGATAAAATTTGAACTAACTGGAAAAAATTTAGCAGTAGAAATTGCTAATGTGAGTGGCAATTTTTACGAATTAGCCGAGCTAGAATATATTAGAGAAAATCTACATTCATCAAATCCAGTAATTGTTGACATTGGAGCCAATACAGGGAATCATTTAGTATACTTTGCCAAAATTATGGAGGCGGCAAAAGTCATTCCCATAGAGTTTCATCCAGAAGTTATTGAAAGGTTGAAGAGACATATTTCAATTAATCAAGTCAGCAATCTTGACTTATCTAAATTAGGGTATGCTCTTGGTAAAAATAGTGGCAAATATTTTATTAGCGAACATCCAGCCAATGATTTATGTTTAACAGAAATTTCTGATACTAAGCAAGGAAATAGTAGAGAAGTACAAGTTGTTACCCTAGATGGAATAATTACAGAAAAAATAGATTTCATCAAGGTTGATGTACAAGGCACAGAAATAGATGCTTTAAAAGGGGCAAAAGAATTAATATCGAGGTATCAGCCAGATATGCTCGTGGAAGTTGCCAAAAATCACATTAAAGAGTTTATGCAATTCTTGGAGGTAGTTAACTATCAGAATGTTAAAGCTTTTGACCATGGGAGATATATTAACTTCTATATTAAACACATTTAAGCAGGAAAACTATTATAAATACATCTAGTTAATCCAGGTTAATTTCAGGGTCATTTCATTCTAGATTTTACCAATGAATTTACTTACTTTTAGATAGGGAAAGATAAATTATCGGAAGCTCTAAATAACGTTTTTTCGTAAATACATAACATGGCAGAGTTTAGAATGAAATAGCCCTGGGTTAATCCAGGGATGATTTTCGATAATATTCTTGCTTGTTATATTCAAAATTATTTCCGATTTTTCCACGATTCTACTTTCAGGGCAAACACAGGCAAACACATCCTAATTTTTGAGACGCTGACTGGATCAAGATTTCATATATAAAAGTATTTTGGCTTATTAATACCAAATATACCTGAGATAAGAGGCTATTCAAAAAAGTATAAGCCTTGATTGTACATTGGATTTGGGGATAAGATAAGTAGCTTTTCATAACCGGATTTAGTATAAAATCCATTTTCCTCACTGGGGAAAACTTTATATAATTTGGCGTTGCATAGTCAAGGGATGCAATGGTAAATTATCAATTTATTCATTATTTTTGAATGAAGAAACTCCGGCAATTCCTTAATCCTTAATCCCAAATCGCAAATCCAAAAATCCAAAATCATCCTGTAAATATGCAACGCCTATAATTGAGATGGGTTTGCCCTGACTCTAATCCATTAATTAATATTGGGCATTTTTTCTTGGTAAACAAATATTAAATTTTGGAATACTTTTAGTGACTAAGATAAAATGTAGCTAGTACATGGAAAAAATAACCTAATGCAAGAATTAATTATTTGGATAGTAATCTTTATAGCTAGCTTATTTGTTCTAATCAAAGCTTCCGACTTTTTTACAGATGCAGCAGAAAAAATAGGCATATCTTTAGGGATTTCTCCTTTTTTAGTAGGGGTAACAATAGTATCAGTAGGAACCTCTATGCCAGAGTTAATATCCTCTATCATAGCAGTATCTCAAAACTCCTCTGAAATTGTTTTTGGTAATGTTATCGGTTCAAATATTGCTAATATTTTCTTGATTATTGGAGTGGCATCATTAATCAGTAGTCCTTTAAAAATACAATATGAATTAATTAATGTAGATTTACCATTATTTGTTGGCTCAACCTTTTTATTGGGTTTAACAGTTTTAGATGGTAAATTTTCTATAAATGAAGCTATTATCTGTATTTTGGGGTATGTTGTATATGTTTTGTATACTATCAGTAGTGGTCAAGAAGAACAGCAGTCAGCTCTAGAAAATCAGTCGAGCAAAAGTTTACCACTGAAACCAATATTAATTGTGGTTGTTAGTTCATTATTTATATTTTTGGGCGCTCGTTATACAATTGAATCTGTTACTAAAATTTCTGAAATACTGAATATTGGTAAAGAGTTAATTGCTCTGAGTGCAGTTGCCCTTGGTACATCATTACCAGAATTGATAGTTACTATTTCTGCAGCTAAAAAAGGTAATCCAGAAATTGCAGTGGGAAATGTTTTAGGGTCTAATATTTTTAATTCATTAATGGTAATGGGAATACCAAGATTCATCGGTGAGCTAGTAATTCCTAAAGATATTGTTGGCAGTGGGCTACTAGTTTTATTAGTAGGAACAATTTTATTCTTTTTTGTCACTCAAGATAAACAAGTAACTCGTTGGGAAGGATTAATATTTTTCCTATTCTACGGGTGGTTTATTGGCAATATATTTGGGTTAGTTTGACATCCTCCGAACCCCAATACTTGAATTTGTTCCAGGAAGTACAAATTAAAGTAATATAAAATCCTTTTATAGCTGCCATTTTTTATCTCTATTTTTGTCCCATATTTGCATGGAGTATTGCACCATTGATAACTGGGTTCGTAGCTGCAAAATAAATGCTTTGTGCAATCTCCGTAGGTTCGATTAAACGATTTTGAGCATTCATGGTTTTTATCTGTTCAATAACCATCTCATCATGATTAAGATGATTTCTTAACATTGGGGTATCGGTAAAACCAGGACAAATACAAACTGTATGAATACCTCGATCCATTAAATCCTGACAAGTGGCTCGCATTAACCCCACTGCTGCGTGTTTAGAAGTGACATAACTAAAGGCGCCAGGCACCGCCTTTTCTGAGAGAGTTGAACCCACATAAACAATAGCAGACCCCTTTGACATTTTTGGCATGACTATCTGATTCAATATAGTTGGAGCAACCACATTAATTTCCAAGATATCTCGTAAATTATTGGCTTGAATATTTTCCACATTACCCTGATCTAACCGGGCAGCATTGTGAACTAAAATCACCCTTTCAGAATTTTCTAATTGAGGTAGTAACTCTTGTTTCAAATTTTCCTCAAAACCTTTTGCAGCTAAATCTATCTGAATATTAACTACATCTCTCAACGGACATAAATTCCTAGAAAGATTAATAACTTGAAATTCCTTTTCCAGAAATAGTTTAGCTGTTGCCAACCCTATACCACGACTTCCACCAGTTATAATCAAGTATTTTTTGCTCATTTTTTACTCCAAAAACTGCTACCTGACTGACCAGGAGCAGAGAATATTTTAACTTCTATTGTGTTGTGTGAAAAAAATGCTCTTGATTTTCTTCTATATGAACAAGTAATTGTTGCATAAACCCATGAGAAAGCTCATCTACAGAAATATTTCGCACCGGAAGCAACTTTATATCTCGTTTAAGAAATGGTATTTTCTCTTTGTCACCATTGAATAAAGCATAGACATATTCATCTGATTCTTCTATTCTCAGATAAGGACTTTTTAATGGTAGTAGAACAACTGCATCAAGAAATTGACAAATATCAAGGACAATTTTTTTGTAAATACTATAATTGAAGGCAGTACCATTTTCCATCACTTCAGCCTCGAACATGACATATACAGAAAAACTATGACCGTGCAGATTTTCTCTTTCACTCTCTGAAAATATAGTGAAGTGACCTGCTGAAAAGTTCATTGCTTGCTTGAATAATTCAATTTTAGTCAGTCGTTTTTTCATAGAAAATTCACATTAGTATAAAGCCTAAAAAAAATAGGAATGAAGAAAATACACTAAATTACATAGTCATTGGAGAATCAACATAAATATTTGGTTCTTGCAGATAAAATTCTATCCCTAAACTTTTCAGTTCCTTAGAAATACTTTGATTAGCAACTTCTAATAATCGCTTTCTTAATTGGATAGAATTTTCACTAGAACCGAGAATAAAGAAAGTTATCCTAGCCCGACATTTATCTGTATGTTCATGGTCAAATATTGCTATCTTTGTACTTCCTGGGTCAATACCAAATACTGAATCTGTACTATTTTTAACCACTTGCTGAACTAGAGCTTTTTCTCGTTCTATGAGTTTTTTATTAAAGTCTAAATATAGTAAGACCATCACTTTTTTCCCACGAGTAATATTCTCAATTCCTGTATTAGCTAGTTGATTATTAGGAACAATATATACTGTACCCGTGGCTGCTATCCTAATTTTTGTAGAGCGCAAACCAATAGATTCTACTCTGCCATAAGTCTCACCTTCAGGGGGAGTATAACCAGTTGTTAACGAGAAACGAATATAATCTCCTGGAATAAAAGGACGATCTAAATATAATACAACAGTACCAAACAATTGTTCTAAGGTTTTAGAAGCAGCAAAACTAATAGCTACACCACCAATAGACACACCAGCCAACAAACCTGTCAATGGAAATCTTTGACTTTGAGCATAACCTATAGCTGCAATAAATCCGATTGCTACATTTACTATCGTCTCAAATACTAAGAGTAATTCATCAGCTTCTAAGCCAGATTTACGAATAATTTCAATGCCATATACCCTGAGTAACTGCTGAAATAAACGGGAAGCTAACCAGGCAATGCTAATAACTACACCAAGAACAATTAAAGGATTCAAGAAATTGTATAATGCTTTGTAGTCTTCCAGCCAAACTGAGGATAGAGAAATTAATATAAATGTTCCTGCAACTTGGAAAGGTTTTGTAAGTGGACTAATAAAGTTATTAGTAATTTCTTTGCCGGAATTCGGCATAAATCTATTAATAGTTAGTTGTACTATTCCTGGCGTATATTTTCCTATCAATAACGCTCCCAGGGCAAATACAAAAAAAATTAGATAGTGAGGAATGCTAGAACCTTCCAAAAAAACAAATAGCTGATTTACCTTGTTAATTATATTTGAAAAAAACATAAGCAATTAAACTGTAATTGGTGAATCAACATAGATAGTGGGTTGCTCAATATCAAAAGCAATTCCATATTCTTTAAGTTTTAAAGTAATTCTTTGGCTAGCATTATCCAACATTTGACGACGCAAATCCATAGATACTTTACCAGAGCCTAGGATGAAAAAAGTAACCTGGGCTTGAGTTATATCTTGTAAGTTAGAATTCTGTGAATTTTTAAAGGTAATATCAGTATTACGAGGGTCGATGCCAAATACATCAGTGGTACTTGCTAAGATAACTTGACGTATTAATGCTTGTTCTTCAATATCTACCTGACTATAAAAAGTTAAGTATAAAATAGACATAACTTTTTTGGCTGCAGTAAAGTTTTCAATATTAACCTGTGTGAGAGAATTATTAGGAATAATAATTAATGTACCTTTACCAGAAGAACGAATTTTAGTGGAGCGCAAACCAATTGATTCTACCCTACCAAAAGTACCATCTGGAAGACCAATATAATCATCTACGACAAAAGGTCTATCTACATAAAGTACAATACCACCGAGTAATTGACTTAAGGTATTTTGGGCAGCAAAAGCAACTGCTACACCTCCTACTCCCAGACTTGCAATAATACCAACTACATTAACTTGGTGAGTTTGAGCAAAAATGATAAGACCGAATACAATAATGATAAAGTTAGCAATAAACTTGCCAACTATAAATAACTCACTATTAGCTTTCCGACCACTTCTAAATGCTGCTTCTATTAAATAGACATCAAAAAATTGTTTGACAATCTGAAAACCCAACCAAGTAGTGGTAATAGTTAAGATTAAACTGAGAGTAATTTCTATAATATATACCTGAGAATATGGTGTAACAGCGAGAAGAGTTATCTCAGATATGGCTAGGGCAATTACTACTCCAATTAGTGATTTATTCGGAGATATGATAATTTTATATGCTTCGGAAATTTCTGTAGATACTATTTTTGCGATTAATTCAGGTAGTTTACGCATTCCGATAATTGCCACTATTCCTATTATTCCTATGGCAAATATTTGTAAAATTTTACTAATGTCTATTACTATTTCTTCTGGCAATTGAATAATTTCGCTCATAAATAGCCTTTCCTTTAATATTACTCTCTGAATTTGATTTAATTTTTATCTATTAGTTAGATTTATATATATAATACTCTAAAATCTTGACAACTGTTGAGTTATAAGATATAAAACCCCCAAATTTTATTATTTATAAGTTAAATCGTAGAGGAGCGATAGTGCTCGAAATATCGTCAGCGGTGGTGAACACTATCGCTTTTACCTTGATGTTATTTTTACTCAGGAATCACCCACTTAGGAGGAGCCATTCTTTTCTTCATAACTGCTTCTTCGGCTATTTCCAGCATTTTATCTAAGGAAGTATCATCAAGAAACTTTGATGTTTCTTTTGCATATTCCTTATGAGGGCACTTGTCACCTAAAACGCAGCCATTTACACAAGCTTCTGCACAATTTACAGTATTTTCCATAAGAATCACCTTTTTTTCAATTGAAACTTTTGGGATTGATAACTATAGGAGAATCTCCACTTCAGTCATCATTAATTTTACATCTTTTTCATCCTAACATTATCAGATTTCGTATAAATGATCAACTCTGTAAATTTACTAAAATCTCAAGCGAGCGTTATCTATGGTCATTTATTTATTAGCAAGTCTGCTCATTAAAAAATAAGTATTCATCTCGCCCTTACCCTTAATCATAATCGTTCCTCTTGGATTCAATATATACTTACCTTTTAAATAATTAAAAGTTACTTCTGTAACTTGAATAGTATCAGGTATACCGTGAGATTCCATCCGACTAGCAGTATTAACAGCATCACCCCATAAGTCATAAATGAATTTTTTCCTACCAATCACACCAGCAATAACGGGGCCTGTATTAATGCCAATTCTAATACTAAGCTGCATATTATTTTTGTCATTAAAATAGGTAATTGCTGTCTGCATATCTAAAGCCATTTCAGCAATTGCCTCAGCATGATCTTGCCTCGGCTTAGGTAAACCACCAACCACCATATAAGCATCTCCAATAGTTTTAATTTTTTCCAAAGAATATCGATCGGTCAACCGATCGAAGCAAGAAAATATTTCATTCAGCAAATGAACTAATTGTGCAGGAGAAATTTTTTCTGACAATTCAGTAAAACCTACAATATCAGCAAATAAAATTGTTACTTCAGCAAATCCATCAGCAATATTATTGTTTCCCTCTTTTAATTTTTCTGCAATGGTGGCAGGCAAAATATTTAATAGTAATTGTTCCGATTTTTTTTGTTCAGCAGACAAGATTTTTTCTGCTTGCTTGCGTTGCTCAATTTCTCTAGAGACTCGATTAAACATTTGATTAAAAGCTACCATTACCTCTCCCAACTCATCCTGACGTTGAACAGAAAGAGAATAAAATGTAACCGAATTACCATTTTTACTCAAAGCTTCTCCAGCCGCAATTAAATCATCCCTTAATCTTAAAACCGGAGAAATCAATGTAACTCCTAAGACCACCATTGTCACTAAAGTAACAAAACCAGATATAACTATCACCAGTACTGCAATTCTGCCAAGAAAAGCATATAATTCTGGTTGAATATTAGAAGCATCGTGACGACCAATTAATGTATAATTGATTCCCAAATAATCTGCTGAAAATGCAACATCATATCTTTTACCATCTCGACTTCTAAGACGTAGAATATCTTTATTTCCTAGGTCAGAAAAATCTATTTCTGGAGCCTCACCAATAATGTCAATTAATTTACCTTCAGAATCATAAATTGCTACTCCCAAAATCAAAGAGTCGCTCGTTAATGTTTTAACCTTTGCCTGAAACTTACCATCAGACATCATACTGGTTTGAGTTAAACGGACAATAGAATTAAAAATTGCTCCAGAAACATCTTCTAGTTGGTGAAGAAGTTCAGATTCTCGTCGCTGATAAGATGGAATTAAAATGACAGCTTCAATTACTACAATACTGGCAAATATCCACAAAACTATTTGTCTAGATAAACGCGCTCTAAAAGAACAAAATAATCCAGAAAATCTAGGAAACATATAAAATTTATTTGTTGATAACTTTACTAATACCTTGCACCGCTCACTCTCAAATAAAAAAAGCTCAAATATAATCAATATATCTGTTATAGCACTACAGAAAAAAATCCGGACATTGTAGAGATTACCTAAATTTTGGATTCATAATTTTTAATTAACCATAGAATCTCAAGTTAGAGGCTTTTTCAATTATTGAAAATTGATAATTACCTCTGTCTTAAAGGAAGAAGATTGATACCAAGGAGAAAACTGTTGACTTATCTTGGTCGATTGGATATGGCGTTCACGAAGCGTCCCGGAGGGAAAGGATACCCGAAGAGTGCAGAGCCGCTCCGCTTTACATGTTGCGGAGCATGCGCGCCATCCCCCGACCGCTTTTTTTCTTAAAAGAAGAGGCTTTAAACCCGATCGATTAATTATCAATTGTCAATTATCCATTGGTAAATTACCTTCTTCCATAACCATTGAAATAACTTTTTGTTCAAATAACTCTCATAGCTAGAGACAGAATATTCCGTGTAAATGTGGCACAGTAATTTTAGTAGGTCGCGCAACAAAAATGAAACCTTATGGGATACTTAAAAAACTAGTTTGAAAGCTGGTACGACTGTACTTTATCAACCTGGAATGCACTGTAATATAATTCTAATGACTATAGAGGTTTACATATCGGTTAAGTATAATTTAAACTGAAAAATCAATATTTGATTTGTTCTTAGTAGGTAGGTCAAATTAATTATAAAATAATTAAACGAGGGAATAAGAAGCAGGCGACGAGTGACATATAAAGGATTACATCGAGCTCTAATACCATTTATCATTGATTAATACTACGCTTGAAAAGTGACATAAATAAGTACCAAAAGAGCAACAGTTATTAAATACTAAAATCATATCAAAAAATAGTACTTATAAATAGACATTTTCAATATAGCAAAGTGTTTGAGAATTGGTATATAGCGATTCTCATCCTTTATGAAGTACAGTATTTTTTCTTTTCCCTATTCCCTATTGCCTGTTGCCTAAAATCCCAAATTTCTGTATTTCACCAATTTGAGAATTGGTATAATACCTAAAAACCCAACATTTAATCCTGGTTGTATATATTTTTATACCTATCTATTTATCATTGTTCTTATAGCCTTTTTAGACTCCGTGAACTACAGCAACTAACCTTGAAAGTAAAAGACGATAAACGAAATAAAACAGCTAACTTTTCATACACGATATCCTAATTGTTATATTCTACTAACTAGATAAAATAAAGTTACAAATAATAGGAGTATCGGAAATTAATCAATTGCTCCTACTCCTACCAACAACCTAACAATTTTTAGCAACCTTTTCTTCAATTGGTATGATAATTCACTTAATTGCAATCCTCTATAATTAGGGTCTGCGGATTAAGTCTAAAAGTATTGATACCAAATCAGCTTTAGTAAGAGGGTATTCAAAAAGTCTAAGTCTTTGTTTTACCGAATAATTAAGGTTTAAAGCCTCTCCTTTAAACGGGAAACAAGCGGTCGTTTGCGCAGCATTCCGTAGGATGGGATGGCGAGGTCTCCTCGCCATATCCAATCGACCAAGAGAGAAAAAATTTTCCTTTTAGTCAATCCAATCCGTTTCAAGGAGAGGTAATTATTAATTATTCATTATTCATTATTCATTATTAATTGTTGAAATGGGATTTGAACATGGAGAAATTACCTTTTCATAATTTTACTTCGTATAACATATCAAAGCTCAAGCCTTTTAGGAGTGAAAAAAGTGCAAACGATTCACTCCTAAAAGCTCAAAATACTCACATTTCAACGCAACAAAGGCTAAAAAAAACGAGACAATTATTCTCCCTATATCCGATTTAATCTCTATTCCTCCTGACTCCAGATTCGGTGACTCCTAATACTAATTTGGAAAAAGACTAATTTGGAAAAAGAATGTTACGAATAATCAGGGCAGTTAAAAGACATATGCAGGAGATATCCCTTAGACTAAGCAGTGCGACCCCCTCCGGGTTCCTAGTCGCTCATGGGGGAAACCCCCAAGACCACGCTGTGTCACCGCGACGACGCCAGCTCGCTTGCGGTCAGATCCCGCGGGGCGCGACAGACGCACCTGGTAGCTGACCAACAGAGGGAACGCGCACCAAGAGAAAAAGATAAATTATGACCTAATAAATGGCATCAAAGCTATTCATTCTAACTCCAGATTTGGTTACTCCTAAGAAATAACCTAGCTATAGCAATCCTATTTCAGTTATAAATTTTGGGTGGTGGTAGGTGGTAGGTGTTAGGTATTAGGTGGTAGGTAGAAGACAAAATAAATACATCTAAATTTTTCACAAATCATTTAGGATTGCTATATTTGTAGCAAACATTTATTAAATTGGTAAGTAAGTCGGCATAAATAAACACATAATGTGGGCAATGCGCGTAGGAAGCTAAAACCTTTATATAAAGAAACTTATAGGCATTACCCACCCTACAATTGCTCGATCTTTAAATTATGCCCACCTACTTATAACTCCTACCCTCGACAAAAACACTTATTCAGCAAACGCTAATTACTATCATAAAAATCATCAAAAATAAAACCGATACCCAGCAAAAAGAATTCACTAGATATCAGTTTTAAATAAGCCTAAAAAAATCTACAGATATTGAGAATTTAACTTCTGGCTAACTTATACTGCATTACTAAGTAACTCGTAAAGGATAGAACTAATAAATGTCAGTCCTAAAGCACCAATTAAGGCACTCCAAAATCCCCAACGTAGTCTAAATCCACTGACTAACCAAGCAGCCAAACCAAAGATAATAATGTTAAGAATTAGAGTAACTAAACCAGGAACAAGTATGTTAACTGGCAAAGCCAAAACCTTCAAAACAGGACGTACAACTACATTCAAAAGCCCAAAAATTGCCGAAGAAACTAAAGCCTTATTAAAATTGTCAATTTCCACCCCAGTTGGCAACTTAGAAATAATAAACAAACTAACAGCAGTAACCAACCACATAACAAGCAGTCTAACAATCTCGTCAGTAGCCATTTTTTTTCTCCTTAATTAATACAAATTAAACATTAAATCGGAAGAGCATCACATCCGCTTCCTTCACAACATAATCCTTTCCCTCACTCCTCAGCAAACCTTTTTCCTTAGCAGCACTCATCGAACCAGTAGCCACCAAATCATCATAAGCAACAGTTTCAGCCCGAATAAAACCCCGTTCAAAATCAGTATGAATTACACCAGCAGCTTGAGGAGCTAACATTCCAGCTTGAATCGTCCAAGCCTTAGTTTCCTTCTCTCCAGTAGTAAAATAAGTACGTAATCCCAATAGCTCATAAGTAGCCTTAATCAGAGATTTTAACCCACCTTCCTCTACTCCTAAAGACTCCAAATAATCAGCCCTTTCCTCCTCAGGTAACTCAACTAATTCCGACTCAACCTGAGCAGAAATTACCACAACTTGAGCATTTTCAACAGCAGCAATATCGCGTACTTGCTCAACCCAATCATTCCCATTAGCCAACTCATCCTCAGACACATTACCAGCATAAATTATCGGCTTAGAAGTTAGCAAATTCAAAGGCTTAATTAGAAGAAATTCTTCTTCATTTAAGTCAGCCATTCTCACCGACTTACCCTCATTTAAAACAGCCTCTATTTTGGTCAAAACTTCCAATTCAGCCTGAGCATCTTTACTAGTACGAGCTTGTTTTTTAGTCCGTTCAATTCGGCGTTCAACCTGAGCCAAATCTGACAAAGCCAACTCCAAATTAATCACCTCAATATCTCGTACCGGATCGACCGAACCTGAAACATGAATAATATCCTCACTATCAAAACAACGAACTACCTGAACAATAGCATCAACCTCTCGAATATTAGACAAAAATTGATTACCCAATCCCTCACCTTGACTAGCACCTTTAACCAAACCAGCAATATCAACAAACTCAATTCTAGTAGGAACAGTTTGAACAGAATTAGATATTTTAGTCAGCACATTTAACCGCTCATCTGGCACTGCCACCACACCAACATTGGGTTCAATTGTGCAGAATGGAAAGTTAGCAGCTTCCGCCTTAGCATTAGCAACCAAAGCATTAAATAAAGTAGATTTTCCTACGTTGGGTAGTCCGACAATTCCAGCTCTGAGCATAATTAATTTAAGTCAAAAGTCAATAGTCACAATATTAGAGTTAAATTAATGATTTACATCCAATCTAACTTATTTAGTCAGGATACCAAAAGCTTCTGATTAACAACTACTTCAACAATTTTTCTTTAGTTTCCGATGTTTAACCTGAAAAAATGCTTGACCAAACTAAGGCCCCAATTATTGAAACCCTAAAAAAATGTGCCCAAAAGCCCCACGCTCCTTTTTACGCACCAGGGCACAAACAAGGAAAAGGCATTCCACAGCCACTTACTGATTTGCTAGGGCCAACAGTATTTCCTACAGATTTACCAGAATTACCAGAGTTAGATAATCTATTTGCCCCAGAAGGTGTCATTCAGTCAGCCCAAGAATTAGCCGCAGAAACCTTTGGCGCATTACATACCAAGTTTCTAATTAATGGCTCCACCACCGGAATCATCGCAGCAATTTTAGCTACTTGCGGGAATAGGGAAAAGATTATTTTGCCTCGGAATATTCATCAATCTGTAATTTCGGGCCTGATTTTATCTGGGGCGATGCCGATTTTTATCAATCCTGAATATAACCATGATTGGGATATTGCTCTGAGTATTACACCCGAATCAGTTGCCCAAACTTTAGCAAAGCATCCCGACGCTAAAGCAGTGATGGTAGTTTATCCCACCTATCATGGAGTTTGTGGAGATATCGTGGCGATCGCCAAACAAGTCCATAAATACAATATTCCTTTATTAGTAGATGAAGCTCACGGCCCTCATTTTGCTTTTCATCCAGATTTACCTCCAGCAGCATTAGTCAGTGGGGCCGATCTAACCGTGCAGTCAACTCATAAAGTATTGGGAGCAATGACTCAAGCATCCATGTTGCATATTGGCAGCCAACGCATCGACACCCACCGACTCAGCCAAGCTTTGCAAATGGTGCAGTCTAGCAGTCCAAATTATTTACTTTTGGCATCTCTTGATGCTGCTCGTCAACAAATGGCCTTGTTTGGCGAACAACTAATGAGCCAAACTTTAGAATTAGCCAATGATGCTAGAAACAGAATCAGTCAACTGCCAAATTTTTCTGTATTTGACCAGGAAAAAAGAAGTTTCGCTCCCTCGTTAGACCTATCAACGAATGAGAGAGAAAGATTACAGTTTTCTAAAACCGATAGAAGAGTTTTTAAAAGCTATATCAACCCAGGATTTGTTTTCCTTGACCAAACCAGATTAACTGTTAAAGTCTCTGACATTGGGTTGAGTGGCTATGAAGCTGATGAAATTTTACATCAGGAATTGGGGGTTACTTGTGAGTTGCCCAGTTTCAGACATTTAGCATTTATTATTTCTCTGGGAAATACAAAAGCAGATATTGACCAGTTGGTAAATGCCCTAGTTAGTTTAGCTAATCAAAGTTGTAGGAATAAATTTAACCAGCTTCCTAAACAGGATAGAAAAATTGACCATTATCCCATCGATTCTTCAATGCTCCTTTCTCCTAGGGATGCTTTTTTTGCCCAAAAAGATGATTTGCCCAGAGAAAAATCTTTAGGTCGTATCAGTGCTGAACTTGTGTGCCCCTATCCACCAGGTATTCCAGTGTTAATGCCCGGTGAAATTATTACTCAACAGCATTTTGAAATACTGGAACAAGTCCAGGCATTGGGTGGGATAATAACTGGGTGTAGTGACCCCAGTCTGAAAACTCTTAAAGTGTGCAGATATTAGGAGAATTGTCAAAATGACTAATTACCGTCGCATCGTGGTTTGGGTAATGTCAGCCCTACTGGCATTAACCTGCTTGAATATAAGTCCATCAAAGGCGATCGCTGCCGAGACCAACTTAGTAGTTAATGGCAGCTTTGAAGAGCCAGTCATCGAATATGTATCCTTTGAAAATCCATTTCCCGGTTGGAATATATCCAACAGTATCGTAGTTGAAGTTCGCCATCAATTTAAAGGAGATGCCTTTAATGGGGAACAATTTATAGAACTCGATAGTACAACAGTAGAAGAATGTCACGAACCCACCGCTAACCGCTTAGGCGGTGTAGCGGGGGCTTGAAAAAGTCCAAAACGTGACCAGCTTACTCAAAATTTGAGTAAACGTTATTTAACTCAAGACACCCTGAAGTGCGTGCCAGCTTCTTGCTCTGTCGTCTAATTTTAAACATCTTTAAACGGGTTAAGGAAGTGAGTTAGACCTAACAAGGTTAAATAACTAAGCGAGGCAAACATTACCCCTAACGGGAGACTAAAATGCAAAACTTTGTATTTGTTTTAGACACCAACAAACAACTGTTAAATCCTGTTCACCCTGGACAGGCAAGACGGCTATTAAAACAAGGGAAAGCTGCTATTTTTAGACGCTATCCATTGACTATTATTTTCAAAAAGAAGGTAATAGAAAACCCTAAAAATATCACGCTAAAACTTGACCCAGGATCTAAGTTTACAGGTATTGCCTTAGTTCAAGGCAATCAAGTGATTTGGGGAGCAGAACTACAACACCGAGGTCAACAAATTAAAGATAACTTGACTTCAAGACGGCAATTGAGAAGAGGGAGGAGAGGGCGTAAAACTCGTTATCGTCAACCACGATTTCTGTTAAGAAAACGTCCTGAAGCTTGGCTACCACCAAGCCTACAGCATCGGGTTGATACCAACTTAACTTGGGTTAAAAGATTAATGAGGTATTGCCCTATTAATTCTTTGGCTGTTGAGTTAGTTAAATTTGACTTACAAAAACAGGAAAACCCTGAAATTACTGGGGGAGAATACCAACACGGAACCCTTTACGGTTGGGAAGTTCGAGAATACTTGTTGGCTAAGTTTAATCGGACTTGTCAGTATTGTGGAGTGACCGATAAGCCCTTTGAGGTTGACCACATTCACCCTAGAAGTAAAGGCGGAAGTGACCGAGTTTCTAACTTAACTTTAGCTTGCCATGATTGTAACCAAGCTAAAGGCAATCAGGATATAAAGGATTTCCTTAAAGGGAAACCAGACCTAGTTAACCGCATTTTGAAACAAGCAAAAACTCCCTTAAAAGATGCTGTGGCTGTTAACTCTACCCGTTGGAAACTGTTTAATTCTCTCAAGGAATTGAGATTACCAGTAGAAACGGGCAGTGGAGGATTAACTAAGTTTAATCGAAAACGGTTAAAAGTGCCTAAAACCCATTGGCAAGATGCTAGTTGTGTGGGTCAAGTACCTGATGATTTAGTCTTCAAAACTAATCAACCTTTATTAATTAAAGCAACAGGACACGGAACAAGACAACGATGCCGTCCCGACAAATTTGGTTTTCCTAAAAGCCATGCTCCAAAAGCTAAATTCTTTCAAGGATTTCAGACAGGGGATTTAGTATCAGCATCAATCCCTAAAGGAAAATTTGCCGGGCAATATGTAGGCAGAATTGCTATCAGATTTCGTCCCAGTTTTGTCCTTCAATCACCTGACAAGAAGTTTGATGTTCACCCTAAATATCTAACTCAAATTCATCAAAATGACGGGTACAATTATGCGTTATAAGCTTGAAAATTCTCCTACCTATTTAGGTTATAAAGACTTTAATTAGATTATTTGAGGACAGGCCAAAACACCTGTCCTTTGTATTTTTTTTGTAGGGACTTGACACTCCATGGCATAAATCCACATGGATTCTTTAGATGATCTGTAAATCGGACTTTAGTCACGATTTTCACATTGATCGCGCGCAACCACATTGCCAGTACCGTACCGTAGTACCTATACAGCAGCAGTCCACTCGGCGGTGCCAATTGCCACTACTCTCTCCGGCCAAAAGACCATTGAGGCTACTTTTTCAGTATATTATTATAACACATTTTTTTGACTACGGGTTGAAACCCGCCCTTGTCGTTTCCATCCACCGCTTAAAAGACGGTGGTTTCCTACTTACCGAATTTTTATGATGACAAGAATCCTTTATTGATAAAGTTAAAATGAATAAATATATCAATAACCCAATATATGCCCTCCCCACTTTGGCCTTATGTTACTCCAGGTATCTCAGATGACTTATTTGAACGTCTCCCTGGTATTCCTATGAGTAAGCGAGAAGTCCGCTTACTGTTAATATCTTATTTACGATTACGAGCAGACTCAGTAGTTTGGGATATAGGTGCAGGAACAGGAACTATACCAATAGAAATCGGTCTAATTTGTCCTCAAGGTCGAATTATTGCGGTAGAAAGAGACCAAGAAGTAGCAAATTTAATTCGGAGAAACTGCCATCGCTTCGGAGTAGAGAATGTCAAAGTAGTCGAGGGTAATGCTCCTGAGTGTCTTGATAGTTTAACCGATGCCCCTAGCCGTGTCTGTATAGAGGGAGGTCGTCATATCAAGGCCATACTCCAAGAAGTTTGGAAAAGATTGTTACCCCAGGGTCGAGTCATCGCCACTGCTGCTAATCTAGAAAGTCTTTATGCTATTTCTGAAAGTTTTGCCGATTTACAGGTTCGGAATGTGGAGGTAGTTCAATCTGCACTGAATCGTTTAGAGACCAGAGGTATACATCAGACCTTTGCAGCAATTAATCCGATATTTATCCTTAGTGGTGAAAAAATAGATTAGTTTTGCCCTTAATTGTAAAGTAAACAAAATAACTATAAATATAGGTATCGGGAATTCAGATGTGAGCAGATGTTAGTTGATTTACCACCAGTCTAACCATCCTCAATATCTATCCATCCTACCATAGCTAGTAGGGTGGGCAAATTAAGAATATATTTTTGCTACTGGGAAATTAAATAGTATTTGCCCACCATATTTCTACTAAGTTTTTCCTGTATTTTTAGGTAGGCAAATCTTTTATAATTCCAACTTGTCTAACATTAACTAATCTTTGCCAACCCTACTTCTTCTGAAATTGTGGAATTATAGACGCGCTAGTAGGGTGGGCAAATTAAGAATATATTTTTGCTACTGGGAAATTAAATAGTATTTACCCACCATATTTCTACTAAGTTTTTCCTGTATTTTTAGGTAGGCAAATCTTCTATAATTCCAACTTGTCTGACATTAACTAATCTTTGCCCACCCTACTTCTATAAATATAGGTATTGGGAATTCAGATGTGAGCAAATATTAATTGATTTACCACCAGTCTAACCATCCTCAATATCGATCCATTTTACCATAGCAGGATAGGGGAAATAACTAACCAGTGAAGAAAGGTTAAAGGCCGATCCTACAAGCTTTCTTCCCTCCAGCCCCTGGCCTTTCCTACGGAATGCTGTAGAAACATCATACTGGCCTTCTTGCACTAGTTTGGCCCTTAGCTGAAAGTAAAACACTCTCAAACCCTTATAATCAAACAGATGAAGCAAAATAACTATAGATATTAAGTAATAGTTATCTGACTTCATGTCTATAATAATTAAATATTAAGTTATTGGGAGGTTAAACGCTGCATGATTGGAGCAAAAATCTAACCTACTATTTACCGATATTTATTTAATCTGTAATTATATATATTAATTATTATGTCTTGGTCTCGTATAATTAGTGGATTTGTAGCGATCGCCTTAGCAATGGGAATGATTCTGTTCGGGGGATGGTGGTTTACATTAGGCATGGGAGTGATTGTTTACCTCGGTCAATTAGAATATTTCCAGCTAGCCAGGGCTAAAGGTATTTCACCAGCAGCTAAAACAACACTAGTATTAAGTCAAATCATGCTCGTGGTAGCCGCCCTAGCTCCTAATCTGGTAGATGCAATATTTCCCATAGCAGGAACAATAATTTGTTTTTATTTACTATTTCAGCCAAAATTAGCCACAATAGCAGACATTGCATCATCAATTTTAGGTCTATTTTATGGCGGATATCTACCGAGCTATTGGGTCAGACTAAGAGTTGGACTTGAATCGCAACTTATAACACCTCAAACAGTTGCTAGTCAAATTTCTCTAGGAGGTTATTGGCATCATTCTTGGATCGACCCACTTACTTGGCCTACTAGCTTAACTATTACCCTACTTGGCTTTTGTTGTATCTGGGCTGCAGATATAGGAGCTTATTTTGTTGGTAAATTCTTTGGTCGCATTCGACTTTCAGAAATTAGCCCCAAAAAGACAGTTGAGGGTGCAGTGTTTGGTGTTTTGGGTAGTATAGGAGTAGCAGTAGCTGGAGCTTGGTACTTAAATTGGCCCGGCGGGCCTTGGGTAGGGATAGTTTTAGGTTTGATAGTCGGTATTGCCAGTTTGTTAGGCGACTTAACTGAATCAATGATGAAACGAGATGCTGGGGTTAAAGATTCTGGACAACTAATTCCAGGACATGGGGGAATTCTTGACCGCACCGACAGTTATGTTTTTACCGCACCCCTAATGTATTATTTTTTCACCATACTTTTACCACTCCTAAAAACTTAAATTAATCTGATTGAAGTTACGGCTTAACTATCAAACAGCCTCGACAAATCAGTTCGCCAGATTCTAATGTTAATTCCTGTAGTTCAACATCCGAACCCAAGTCAATTTTCATATTATTTGAAAAGCTATATATAGGTTCTTGTAAAACCTCAATATGTAATTTTTCGAGTAACAATTCGCAGCTACTAGCAAGTTTCAAATCAGTATGTAAAGTTAAGAGAATTGTGTCATCTGATGTAGACAAAACATTGGCAAAGAGATTTAACCTATCTTGAGATATTTCCACTTGTTGGTCATATAAAAGTATTGGCTGTTTCAGATTATCTATTAATTCTAAAGATAATATTGGTGTTAAAAACTCAATAATAGCCTGAGCTAAAAGAGGAGATTGTAGACTAGCATTAAAGTCAGATTCCAGCAATTTAAGCTTACCAAAAATAGGAAAAGATTCTAAAATTTGTAGAGGTTTACCTTTGATGACTTGACCAATATTGATGCTAATACCAGTAGCAGATAACTCTACTTCAGTTAAATGCAATCCTCGATAAATTACACGGTCGGCAGAAACAGAAACATGAGGGATTTTACCCGTGAGAATTTGTCGATCGCCTCCTTCAATTTTAACTTTTAAGTTTTCTACCTGCTCTAGTTGCGAACCTAACCATAATCTTAGAGCAGGAGAGAGCACCCTACTTACAATTCTACCTTTTCTCGTAGTTGATACTTCTGATTCTTGACTGTCAAGAGTTACCTGAGAATTAGAAACTTGATTCACTATTTCAGATTTTTTATTCATCAAAAACACCTTAAACTAGGAGATTAATTTTGTTTATCCATTCCAGAGATACAGAATCTATAAATTAGCAGCTTTTCCAATTTTAGGGTAGTGGAAAATATAAAACGATTAGATATCAGGTAGCTTATATTTTCGATTCAGAAGGTTATATTGACTGGTAATCCGATTGGTAAGAGTGACGAAGTTTACATTATGGAAGAAAGAGTACAAAAAATATTATCTCAGTGGGGTATAGCTTCTCGTCGGCAAGCCGAACAAATGATGATTGCTAGACGAGTAAAAGTCAACGGCAAATTTGTTCAATTAGGCGAAAAGGCTAATCCAGAAATAGATCGGATTGAAGTTGATGGTTTGCCCATCAAACCAAACGACCGCCCCGAAGCAATATATTTATTACTCAATAAACCTATAGGAGTAATTTCCACTTGTTCGGAACCTAGCAGACGTACTAAGGTTCTAGATATTCTAACTCCGGAACTGCGAACTGGTAAAGGTATTCATCCAGTGGGACGTTTAGATGCAGATTCTACAGGAGCATTGCTACTCACAAATGATGGTCAAGTAACTTTTTGTTTGACCCATCCCAAACATTGTCTGACAAAAACCTATCAAGTTTGGGTAGAAGGGCAGGTTGAAGAATCAACAGTAAAATTGTGGCGTCAGGGTATTATCTTATTTGGTAAGAAAACTTTACCAGCTCAGGTTAAAGTCCTAGAAGAAGGAAATGGTTCAAAAACCCTGTTAGAAGTAATTATATCTGAAGGAAGAAATCGGCAGATTCGTAGAGTTGCAGAACAACTAGGACATCCTGTTGTGAAACTGCACCGTACTGCCATTGGCCAAATTCAGTTGCAGCCACCTGGAGAAGCAATGTTGTCAAGTGGTGATTACAGACCTTTAACAGATTTTGAAACCAACTTTTTACAGGAGCAAATAAAAAAAATAATAAATTAAGCTAGGCAGTTTATTATATATCAAATTTCAATCATTTCTACTGTATATCTGAGATGAAAAGGTGTGACGTGGCCGACCAAGGCAAGAGGAGTGGGTGAGACAAACTAAGTCCTATTTATACAAAAGTTCCCAGTTGTTTTATACTCTGTCCTAAGTTAATCTTGGTATGTCGAGCCAAAAATATCAGGTGGGCAGATGTTTTTTTAATGGTATTCAGAGATATATCTGGGAGCCTAGAAAAGTGAGAAATTAGTTTAGTAATGATTAGTAATGAATTTAACTATAGCGTTTCTCACTCTTTGTGAGATACAGTTATCTTTTTTATTCCTATTCTCTGTTACCTGTTGCCTAAAACAAACGAATTTTGTACCTCAACAGTATGATAAGTGCTATATCTAAAATTCAGTATTTTTATTGAGCTAAAAAAATCACTTTATGGGTATCCTAAAAATATAACTTTCAAATAATCAAAATTTAAAATTTATAGAAATTAAGAGAATGGTAAATTTGACAGCAATCAAAAATATGAAAAAAAGTTTATTTTTTTTACCATTAAAAAAAGCATTTAATCAAGAAAAAAAATACTCTTTTGAAGAACAACAAAGCTTGGCTCTGGCAGAAATTGGGGGTAAACTACGAAGATTTAGAGAGAAAAATTCTATATGTTTAGAAAAAGTGGCAGTAGTGACGATGATTAGAATTAATCTACTAAAAGCGATCGAAGAAGGTGATTTGGTAAAACTTCCGGAGCCAGTTTATATTCAAGGACTAATTAAACGATATGCAGATGCTATGGGATTAAATGGAGAGCAGTTAGCTGACTTATTTCCTACTCAAAAAACTCAGGAAACCACAAAAAAAGTTCCGCTGCATTTTTCAATTCCTAATTTACGACCACATCATCTCTATGTATTGTATGTATTTGTAATTGTCTTATCAGTCAGTTCTTTACACCATTTAATGAATAGTTCCAATTTATTAGGGAGTAACAATTTTAGCAAACAAGATAAGCAAACAGAAAACCAGGATAATTTGGTAGCTCAGGCATCTTCAGGTAATACTAAAAATCAGCAAAAACCTTTAGATAAAACAACAACAGCAAAGTCAGAAAAACAAAATAATAAAAAATCTGTAGTGGTTAGTGTAATCTTCAAAGAAGACTCCTGGGTATCAATAGAAATAGACGGAAAACTAGAATTTGAAGATACTATACTAAAAGGAACTCACAAAACTTGGGAAGCTAAAGAAAAACTAGTTTTCTTCGCTGGAAATGCCGGAGGAATACTAATACCTTTGAGCGATGGAAAAACCATACAACTGGGAAAACCAGGTGAAATCAAAGAAGTTGTTTTTACTGCTACTGATACCCAAGTTTCCCAGTCTAAAAATGCTAAAAATTAAACACAATTACCTCATCTAGCATCAACCCCAATGTTGCGGGGTGCGACCATAAGTTCGTGTGAGTTCTCTGAGGCGATCGCGTACCTCATCCGTTAACATTTCTGGTTGGTAGCGCCAGCTCCAATTACCTTCAGCAGTGCTAGGTGTATTCATTAGTGCTTCACTTCCCAACCCCAAAATATCCTGCAGCGGAAAAAGTGCCATAGAAGCCACAGAAGACATAGCTAAACGGATTAAATCCCAATGAATTCCTTGACCAGAACTACAACCTAAGAAACGAGTCACTCGCTCTTGTTCCTCACCAGAGCGGTTATTAAACCAGCCCACAGTAGTATTATTATCGTGAGTACCAGTATAAACCGCCCAATTAGGAGAATTATAGTTGTAGGGCAAATAGGGATTTTCACGACCTGAGTCAAAAGCAAAATGTAGAATCTTCATGCCAGGAAACTCAAAGCGATCGCGCAACTCTTCCACATCAGGAGTAATAGTCCCCAAATCCTCAGCAATGATAGGGAGTGTGCCTAGCTTTTCATTAATAGTTTCAAACAACGCTTCCCCTGGTGCCTCAATCCATTGACCATTCATAGCAGTAGTTTCACCCCTTGGCACTGCCCAGTAAGCTCTTAAACCTCGGAAGTGGTCAACCCTAATCCAATCAACTTTATTGAGCATAGATTGAATTCGTTGTACCCACCACAAGAAATCTTCCTGTTGCAATCTATCCCACTTATAGACTGGGTTTCCCCATAGTTGACCAGTGGCACTAAAATAATCTGGGGGAACACCAGCCATCAGAGCAGCTTCACCAGTTTCCCCATCTAAGCAGAAAATTTCAGGATGCGCCCAGACATCAGCACTGTCATGGGCTACATATATTGGCAAGTCACCAAAGATTTCGATTTTTTGCTCATTAGCATAACGTTTCAGGTCATCCCACTGTTGAAAAAATTCAAATTGAACAAACTTATGATACTCAATTTCATCAGTCAAACGTTGCTGCCATTCTTGTAACACAGCAGGTTTGCGACAGGCAATATCCTTGTCCCAAGTATGCCAACTAGCTCCTTCGTTAGCCTCTCTCAAAGACATATATAAAGCATAATCATCTAACCAAAACGCCTTACTGCTGCATAGATCCTTGAACGTTTGTTTTTGTTCCTCAGAAGCATTATTCTGAAAGTTTTGATAAGCTTTTTTCAGCAGAGATTCCTTTACTTCCTTAACCAAATCAAAGTCTACCTTATCATTAGGAAACTCAGGTAAATTAGATAAGTCCTCGTCAGTGAGTAATCCCTTATCTCGTAGCTTATCCGGACTAATTAGCAGAGGATTTCCCGCCATGGCCGAATAAGATAGATAGGGAGAGTTACCAAAACCTGTTGGCCCCAATGGTAGAACTTGCCAGATTTGTTGTCCACTATCTCTTAAAAAATTCACAAAATCATATGCTTCGTGACCTAAGTCACCAATTCCAAAGCGACTGGGGAAACAAGTTGGATGCAGTAAAATACCGCTAGCTCTTGACAGTGGCATAGCTAAACCTAGATAAAGATTAATCAAAAAAAATTGCTGGCATGACGTGCCAGCCTACGATTGATGCTCCTAGAATATCTGCATTCGCCTGCCTCTTGCACAGGAGCAACGCTTATGCTAAAATCCTAGGCTTCTAATGTCTGTTGAAGACGCTCAGAACTTTTTTTCTGGATATTCCCGTTAGAGCGTTTTATAGTGAGGTACGCATTGCCCACTTTGATTAGACATTTCCGATTTCAGAAAGAGCATTTTCGGCTTTTTCTCTAGGATTATTGTACCAGATTAACTGCCGAGATTCATCCCACGCTTAAGCTCCGTTTTAGGAACAGGCATAGAAAATGAACATTTTCAATAGATGATAAAATCAGCCGAGTTAGATAAAATCTCTGAATTAGGATCGACAAGTTGATTTCTAGAAATCGGAATTATTAGTCACAGAAAAATCAATATATATAATATATACAAAATATACTCATTTGGATGCGACATTATACTAAATTTGGTTTGTCAACAGCCTTTATGAAATCGGCTAGAAATTTATTTTATTATAAATATAGATTAAGTTTAAGCACTTTCTAAAAAGCACCTAAATGATGGGGATTTAGTATTACTGTATCTATAATATAAAATATAAACGATAATAAAATCTCTGAATTAGGATTAACAAGTTGATTTGTAGAAATCAGGTTATTAGTCAGAAAAATAGATACAAAATGTACCTATTTGGAAAAGGGGAAAAAAGGTTTTATTTTTATAATTTCTGCGAGTTGTAAAGTGTTGAACTGTAGACATAAACCACAGATTAAACAGATTAATATGTAACTATACTTTTTGGGTTTGGGTATAAAACCTAACCCCTAGCACCTAGTACCTTTATTCCAATTCCCGTCGCCCCTCCAAAGCCCGCGCCAAAGTTACTTCATCGGCATATTCCAAATCTCCTCCCATAGGCAGACCAAAAGCAATACGGGTCACTTTTGTAAAAGGTTTTAACAACTGACCCACATATAAAGTAGTAGTCTCCCCTTCTACACTAGGACTGATAGCGATAATAACTTCCTGAACATTTCCCTGACTCACCCGCCGCACCAAAGGTTGAATACTCAACTGTTCCGGGCCAATGCCATCCATAGGTGAGATAACTCCCCCCAGAACATGATATTGACCCCTATATTCTCGTGTTTTTTCTAAGGCAATCAAATCCCTAGAATCAGAGACCACACAAATAACCTCTTTGTCTCGTTGGGGATGACGACAAATTTCACAAATAGGTTCCGCCGACAGATGAAAGCAAACCTGACACAGACCAACTTTTTTCTTAGCTTCTACCAAAGCTTGAGCTAGGGCCTGAATTTCAGCTTCCGGACGTTTAATAATATGTAGTGCCAGACGTTGGGCTGTTTTGGGGCCAACTCCAGGTAATCGTTGTAATTGTTCGATCAACCGGGCTAAAGGTCGTGTATAAATTTTGGACTTCCTCCAAGATCAAAAGTTGCTATCTGATTTTAGCGAAATCTTTGGATATTTATGAAATAGATTAGATAGTGCCGCGATCGCATATTGTAACATTAGGTTTACAATTTTAGGCATTCTTTGACTTAACTGCTATCGTAGAAATAATGGATAGATTGCCTCCGGCCACTGTTACTACTACAATTAGACACATCCTACAAGTTTATCATATATGCTCATTAATAATATGGACCAAGTAGAACATAAGTTAAATGTAGATGGAAAAGAAGTGATAGGGGTTGTTGCTGTCAACTCAATAGATTTTGTAAACACGGTATTTAACTGTTTCAACAAAAATCAAATAGTCGTATTTTTGAGTAATGAAACAGACCACTACAAAATAGAAGCAACTGGGGCAACTCAGATAATTACACCAAAGTCAGAATTTGGCTGGTGTGATGCTAAGTTTACCCCAAACTCTACAGAATCTATTGCTCAAATTTCTTTTACCTCTGGCACAACTGGGAAACCCAAAGGTGTACTGCTTACCCACCGTGCTCTCAATGATGTAGTCGATCGCCTGATTGAAATAATGGAAATTGACTCCAGCATTAGAGAATATATTGGTATTCCTGTAAATTACTCATTTGGTTTTGGTCGATGCAGGGTTGTGGCGACAGCAGGGGGTCGGTTTTATATCCCAGAAAATGGTTTTAACCCCTTAGAAATACGAGATATGCTGCTCGAAGGTTCCATAAATGCCATTTCAGCAGTTCCCAGTTTGTGGCGTGCATTATTCCAATGTCAAGAGATTTTTGGAGACGAAACCAAGGTTGTAAAATGGATTGAAATTGGCAGTCAGTACATGAGCCGAGCTGAGAAAGAACAGTTACGCAAAATATTCCCCAATGCAAATATTGTTCAGCACTACGGTCTTACAGAAGCATCTCGAAGTACATTTTTGGTAATAGATAAAACCGAGGGAGAACACCTTGAATCTGTGGGTAAAGCTTACGGAAAGACAGAAATCAAACTATCTGCTGACAATAAAATCACGATTAAAGGGCCTCATGTTGCAGAAAATCTGCTGATTGGTGGGCAGACAAAGAAAAACATTGATGCGGATGGATGGCACGAGACAAACGATCTTGGCGATATCAAAGATGGCTATGTATATTATTTGGGTCGGGCTGATGACCTGATAAACTGCGGTGGCATCAAAGTTTCTCCAGACAATATTGAAAAATATATCAGAGAGACGTTGAATATTCAATCAGGTATTGCTGTCGCAAGAGCAAACGATCCTGTAAGGGGAGATGCGATCTTGGTTGGTATACTTAAAAGTTCTGAACTCGATCGCAAAATAGTTAAAGATGCAGCCATTCAAGCTGCGGTAAAACATAATATTCAAAGTCCAGACGCAGTAAAAATCATGGAGTTTGCTGAGTTTCCCGCCACTGCCACTGGAAAAATCCAAAGGAAGCAACTCACTCAACTCTATGCCACACAAGTCGAAGCCCTGCAAGCAGCACGCCAAGCACAATTAACTCAACATATTTCCCAAGCACAAGACGAAGTGCTACTGACAGACCAGGAGAAAGAAATTATCGCAGCATGGAAAAGTGTTCTGGGTGTGGAGCATATCGATGTTGATAGCAACTTTTTTGAAATTGGTGGAGATTCGCTGACCGCAATTTCTGTCATGGTCAAAATGGAAAAGTTAGGCATCTCGAAACAAATAGCTCAAGGAATGCTACAGGGTTTATCTGTCAGAGAGCTAGCAGCTCGTATGGAAGGCTCAGAAGAATCAACATCTCATACAATATCCAACCACTATACAAAAACCGGCATGAACATCAATATCGTTCGTGGCATATTGGTTTTATGCGTTATATGCGGACACTGGTCTGGTGCTTTCTTTGGTATGCTTCCCTCCGTTATTGGAACAACATTGAAGCCATTGTTAGCACCTTTCTTTGGGGCGGGAACTCCTGGATTTGCCATTATTTATGGAGTATCTGCGGGTTATTCGATGTTTACCATTTTCAAAACTGACCGCAAGCGCTTAATAAAAATACTCTACGCAACCTTCGGCTTATTAGCAGGAGGTATATTAGTCTTAGCAGTAATAGGATTTATTTACAAGCTTGTCAATGGCAAACTCACATCTTTAACGGATTTTACAAACCTATTCTATTCTGTTCTAACTTATTATTTACTCATCACCGCTACCCTGCCACTTTGGTTTCAGATTATCGCCAAGTCTAAAAATCCTGCAGCCAAATCAATATTCCTCAGCGTTATTCTTTACTGTTCCTATTATTACTTTTTTTCTCAGCTAGGTTCATACAAAACCGATGGATTTGTAGAACTTGCAAAGCTGATGGTTAGTGCCAAATATAGCTACTTTAATCTTGTCGCAGGAACACTAAGCGGAATCGCAATAGGAATTATCATACGGCGAAATATTGAAAAAAGCTCGATACCAAGCAGCTTTACTTGGGTGGGGCTGGCTTCGGTAGTATCTGGATTCGTAGTTAGTTCTCACGTAGGAATGTTTGATACTTGGTGGGTTTGGCCTACAACTAAAACTTATATCTGGGGATGGCTCTTTTATCTCGGCGTTGTAATGCTTGCCCTGGCAATTACAAATAAAATTTTATCAGGTTATAACCACCTATCTTCTGTTGTCAAATTCATTTTACAGTCATTATCAACCATCGGTATTTTAGCCTTTCCATTGTTTGTAACTCATGCAATTGTGATTCCATTAAAGAATTTGATTGTGGCTTCTGGCTTACCAAATAGTTTATCTCTTGTAATAGCAATGTCGCTGTTTTTAGTAACATTTGTATTCATGTTCAAAAAAGTTCATAGCGTCAATTTTACCTGGTAAACAGTTAAGCTGTGTTGGCTTAACTGTTCATTTCTGATGTAACAGAAGGGTAGCTAGAGTCTGAATTTCTGCTACCAGATGCTTGATAATGTATAAGATAATCTCCGTTTAATAGCGCGCGCGATAAAACTCCGCGCGTGCTGACGCATACCACCAAAGTTATTAGAATACAACGCCGACACGCTAACAGCATTATTGGAAATGTGTTTAACACAATGCGACTGCAACTGAAGCACAAAATTTTGTTCTAGATGGTATTCCTATAGAGATAAAAAAGGGCACAAAATTTCATTTTTTAAGTTCTTATAAATATCCAGTTGACTATTTTCAAAATCTAGCTAAAACAGCAGAATTAAAACCCTCGGATTGTTTTGTTGATGAGAATAAACGGATGGTTATTCATGTTTTAGGAGTAAGTTAGAAAAGATTAAACGCTAATAGCAAAATGAGGGGTTTAGCGACCAAACCCCCAGAAAATAATAGCTACATTTAATATATGGCAATCCTAAATGATTCACGCTTGATTTGATAACAGTTAATATTAACTGAAAACATTTTAAATTTTGACTACTGTACGGGAGAATTTCCATTCGCCAGTACTCCTAAATACCACCAAAATATTACAACTGAAATAGGATTACTATATTGTCTTTAACTACATTTAGGTAAGATTTAAGCTTTTGTTTTTACCCGCCACTAATTTTAGCTTTATAACCTAATGTAGTCAAAATCTCGACTAACTTTTGTTTATGATCGCCTTGAATTTCAATTTCATTATCTTTAGCAGTGCCACCTGCACCACACTGGTTTTTTAGCTTTTTCAGTAAAGCTGCTAAAGTTTCTGGGTTTGACTGAAACCCACTAATGACAGTAACCGTTTTACCTTTACGACCTTTGCGGGATGCTTGCACTCGGAGGTCTTGGTTTTCTGGGGGTAAATCTGGCACAGCTCTTTTTGTGGCACGAGACGTAGCATTATTGCCAAATTCCGAGTAAACGACGCGATCGCCTTTGGTAGATTTATTAGAGGAGTTATTTTGGGAATTAGCCATAACTAAAAAGCAATATTATTAGACTACTGGATAGTCAGTATATCATTGTATGTAATACCAATTTCATGTAGTTGAGCTACTCAGGTGATTAGTAGTCAGTAGCCGTAGGGGCAATTCGCGAATAGCCCGTACAGTAGTCAGCAGGTAAGGTGAGTAGCGTTACTTTTTGAACTTGGTATAAAAAGAAAAAAGACATAAATAAATATCAGAGGGGAAACATATTTTATCTCCCCTCTGGTGCATTGTTATAGATTTTGCTTGAATAACTGATAATTAATAAACTTGCGTAAAGTCAGCTACAACTACAGGTTTACCTTCATACTCAGTTTCTAGCTGTTGTTTGAGGTCTAAATCTAAATCTAGGTCATACTCTTTTTCTATATCTGCTACAACCATCTTGCGAACTTCACCTGTAACTCGAACTTCTGCATTTTCTCGAATTGCTTTTGTTAAAGCTGGATCGACACTAATAACAAGTACGGAGTCATCAGCGAAAAGTTCATCTTCTTCTAAACGAAATGCGTTTAAGCCTACCTTTTCTTCAACTTCACCGCTTATTGTTACTGTCTCACCAAGAAGTTTATTAGTATCTTCTCTCACTGTTTCCAAATCTTCTCTCGTAACATCAGTAACAGCAGTTGCTTTAGGCAGTTTACTCATTTCCCCTACTGTAAATATTCCTCCGGCTAGCAGCATAATAGTAACTGCTCCGCCACGTTTCCACAGATTATTTAGATTATTCATCAGTTTCATAATACTTCCTTGAAATTGCACTTTTTACCTCTATAAGTTTTGAGTTTCTCATCTTTAATATACTTTAGCAAAATCAGCAATAATTATGGGTTTACCTCCATATTCAGCTTCCAATTTTTGCCTAGTTTCTAGATTCAAATTCAGATGGTAATTCCCTTCAAAGTCAACTATTGGTAATATGCGAACTTCCCCAACTACTCTAACTTTTTCGCCTTCTTCGATAACTTCTGTAATAGGGTCAGCATTGATTACCAGTATAGAGTCCTCGGTAAAAAGTTCGCCTTTTTCTTTCAGTCGAAATACATTAAAACCTAATGTTTCTTCTACTTCACCACTGATGCTGACTACTTGACCTATTGTTTCTTCGGGATCTTCGGCTACATCTTCTAAATTAGTATCGGGGAGAGCAGTTGCTTTTGGTGGGTTAATATTTCCCGTTGCAAATAAGCCCGTGAGTAATACTGTGGCGATCGCGACAGCGGAACGGAGTTCTATCGCTCCTCCACCTTTTAGTATACTTAGTATACCAACGTATCTATTTTTTATCAGATTTTTTCTAGGTGTTGTTTTGCGAATAAGTAAATTAGTTAAATTATTTAACAGTTTCATTTTACCTCCTTCTTGTTTTTTTTTATTAGGAGTAATTTTAATATTTATTACATATCAACATAACTTAGTTTTGCAGTCGATGTCGTCTTCTATTAGGTTGATTAATTACTTCGATTTTCTCTAACCTTCGATAGAGGTGAAGATTTTTTAGATATTTCATTCCCTTAAACTTATGATAAAAAGTAGTGCAATAAGGGGGTAGGGTATATCAAGCTCAAAAAAACGCCCTAAGAATGTATCTAACGAAGGATGATATTAGAGGGATATCATTGATATTATTTATATTAAGTAAATAACAAAATAGTTATTTGTTATAAGAAGAGATATTAAGCAAAAAAAAAGGTTTGATTAATGTCAAATAATGTCAAAGATAAGGAGAAAAAAATATGAAAATTAATCCAAGAGCACAAGCTTTAAAAGCGACTATAATTACCATTGGTTTAGTTGCTTTACCTTCTCAGTTACCCGTAAATGCTCAGTCTAATCAGCAATTTGCTGAAGCACAACGAGAAAATGAGGTATTAGTAGAATCTGTGCAACAAGAAAATGAGTCTCCGAGACCTTTAACCTATGCTTATACTAGCACTGATGAATTTTCAAAAGAATCTATACAACAAAATCTAGAGAGTGTTGAACAAAATACAGAAGAAACTTTAGACTCTGCCAGAAATGCGATCGCAGAAGGTGCTGTTGCTAGTGGTCAAGTAATGACTCAAACAACACAACAAGCTGAGCAAAAAATAGAAATTATAGCTCAGACAGCAGAACAAAATATTGAATCTGCGACACAAAGAGCGCAACAAGAAGTTGCTAATGCTGCTGAAGAAGCCCAAGATAGAGCTAACTGGGGATGGTTAGGTTTAATCGGTTTACTCGGGTTATTTGGATTATTTGGTAATAAAAATAAGCATACTGAAACAGCTGTGGATTACGATCATACAAGAGGCGAGCGGATACCCACCATAACTAATAAGCCATAGTTTAGTTAATCTAAATAACTTAGGACTTATGTATGCAAAGAAACCCGGTTTCTACGAGAAATCCTTGGTTTGAACAATCTTATATCTATGAAAAAACTACTGGGTTTCTGGTGTCCCGTTGGTAATTTATGTAACTATAATTATTAATTCAGTAGTTAGTAGGAGTTTGAAAAGCAAGTCCCTACTTTTATATTAGACATAGGGGTGAAAAATAATAGACCTTATTGTAGAAGTAGGCAACAGCTCCAGAAGGCAAGAAATTTTCCGAGAGAAGACACGAAACATTATCTAAATTATATATATAATATATAATAATTTCCGGAGATATCTATTATATTATCTGTGGTTAAATGGTTACTAAAATAGGTATCTTTTGGGTGGCGCTGTCGCTTTTTATGTTGCACAGCAAAACCCAACCTACGGTATTATATAGCAGTTCGCTAGGCGCGTATTTACATATCGTTTTTTGTACAGCTTTTCTCGCCTAAACTCCAGGCTATAAGTTTTAACGTGTAACGATACGAGCGCGAAGTGCTATAAGTCTGATTATCCAACTACTCAAATAATACCGATAATTTAATAATCAAAAATAACAGGGGCACAAAATGTAATTGTGTCCCGATAAATTATCCTAATTTTTTATACCGCATCTGATTAATTTAAAGGAAGCAAAGTCATTGTATGAAAATTGCTTCCCGATCAAAACAAAAGTGCGTGAAAAATTAACTAGTTACACCTAAAGCACCTGCACCAGCAGCAGCTAACCCCGAAATCAAAGCAGTAAAGAATAACCACCATGATGCAATAGCTGCAGCTTTGCGAGTTTCTTCCATTTGGTGCTGTGCCTCTTTCTTCATCTTGGTAAGGCGCAGTTGTGCTTCCATGTGTAACCTTTCGGCTTTCTGTAATACCCGATTCCGAGTTCGTTCAACTTGCATTACTATTTCATTAGCATCTGCTTCGGAAATATCATCACGAGAACTCAAAATAGCAATCAAAGTATTCCGGTCAAACTGAGAAAGTCGATCGCGCAAGGCGTCAAAACCTGCCTCTGGGTCATCAAATAAAGTCTTAACATCCTGGCGAATACCTTCATAATTCAATTCTGGTCGCTCTAAACTGTTGAGGTAATTACGAACTTTACCAAAAACACTCTTCACCACAGACAAAATCTGTTGCTGAATCTCACGTAATTTTTCAACTGCTTGGTCGCGCACTGTCATTACTTGGTCAACGATACGATTGACATCTTCTTCAGACAGATCGTTTCGCTGAGACAAAACTGCTGCCAGAGTATTTCGGTCAAACATAGATACGCGATCGCGCAAACTCTCCATACCGAAACGAGGGTTAGTCAGAAGTAATTTAACATCCCTTTTAATCCCATCAGGATTTAACTCTTCCCTATCTGTAGAGCGCAAATAATCAGTAAGAGAACTCTGAAAATCTTCAACTTTTGCTTGAGTGCGTCTTGCCAGTCGCTGAGGTGCTTTAGCAATATCCCGCAAAGTTGATAACACTTCATCAATTGTTTGATTAATTTGCTCTTCTGTTAGATCGTCCCGTTGGTTAAGTAGCTGCACCAGAGTATCGCGATCCATTCGTGCCAACCGTCTTCTGATAGCTTGTGCGCCAGCTTTAGGCTCCTCTACTAACTTATTTAGATCGCGCTTAATACCCGCAGGGTTGAGTTCTTCTTTTCCAGTTTTGCGGAGGTAACTAGCTATGGAAGTAGTTAACTCTTCATATTCTTTCTTCGCTTTTCCTGCTAAATATTGAGGTGTATACTTAACGCTATTCCATGTTTCTTCTACTTGGTCGAGAACATCCTCAACTTCCTGTTCGCTGAGGTCATTCCTTGTAGTCAATAACTGTACCAAAGTATCCCGGTCGAACTTATCTACGCGCGACCGAATTGCTGACATCCCGGCTTGAGGGTCATCCAACAGAAGTTTCAAATCCCGTTCAACCGCTTGGGGGTTGAGTTCAGTTTTGCCTGTATCTCTTAGATATGACTGAACTTTCAGCCATTGTTCTGAAGCTTTGGCTTTGGCTTTTGTCTGTAGGTCTTGCGATTCTTCCAGAACGCTATCCCTAGCTTTCTCTAAATCTGATATAATAATCATCACATCTTCAGAACTCAAATCTATCCGCTTTTCTAACAAACGTTCAAAAGTTGGGCGATCGAGTTGACCTAGACGAGCCTTTAACTGTTCATCACTGGCATCAGGATCTTGAAGAATGGGCTTGAAATTGAGCTGAATTTTTTCTCGTGTCAACTCCTGTGGGGGAGTAGTTGACAGATAATGTTCTACTTCGGCAAATAATGCAATTTGCGCCTCTCGCTCCAAAGCTGCTTCTGTCAAACCTAATGCTTGCAAACGAACTGATTCTAAAATGTTGGCGAGGCGTTGAATTTTTTCTTGGGTAAATAGACCCCGTTGACGCAACAAGTTAGCAAAGTATGGTCGATTTAACTGCCTTAATTCACTAGCTAGGAGTTCTGGGTCAGAGTTTTGGTCATAAATTACATGACGGAAGTCTCGCTCTATGATCTCTGACTTCATTTCCCAGGGAGAGGCGTTAAGCAAATAATTTTCTACATCAGCTCGCAATATACTCAGACGGCGATCGTCGTCTTTGACTTGCTCTGCTACTTTGTTTGCTTGTGTACCTGCTTCGTCTGTGAGTTCTTTGAGTTGGTTGATAATTTTTTCTACATTGAAATCAGACAGGTCTGAGCGACCCATTACCAAGCCTATCAAGCTATTTGTAGCTGTTGTAGCAGCTTGAGACAAGGGGCCTCGAGCTTGAGAGTTAGAACTAGATTTAATTTCTGCAATTAGAGCATCAACTTTTTGACTCAAATCATCCCCTAGCAATTGTTGGGGAGCGGCTGATTTGATATAATCTGCTAACTCGCTCATCGGGTCTGTTTTTGCGGGTAACTTATTTACTGTAGTATTCCAAGCACCCTCTAGTTGTTTGGCGATGCGGTTTACTTCTTTGCGTGATAAGTCGGTGCGGTTACTTACTAAATCTACAAAGGTTTGGCGATCGATATTACGGAGGCTATCGCTATCGGCAATTTCTTGCAAACTGGGGTCGTTGAGGATGTTTTCAAAATCTTTTCTAATCTCTTTTATGTCAAGTTGGGCTGGGCGCACTGATTCGAGGTAATCTTCCACATTTTCCCGCAAAGTATTAGGGTCAAGACCGGAGGTAAGTTCGCGACGTACTGCTGATGCGGCTGCTTCTGCTGTGGATACAATTTGATTACTGGCGGCGGCTCCCCCTATAGCTGCTGTGGCTGTTCCTAGTATGGACTGAAATCCTGATGTGGCAGTGTTAACTAAGGAGCCAACAAGAGAACCGACTGTTGTTGAACTCACCCACACCATTAGGCAAAAGTAGGTACCCCAAATTACTAAGCCAACAATTGCTCCTGAAACTGGAGAGACAAATAAACTCAGTCTTACTGCTAATAAGCTTGCTAAGAATAGGGCTATAGTGACACTGATTAAGGTTCCTAAACCTAAAGTTAGGCTAATTTTCTGAATGGTACTGCCGAGACTTCCAGAATTATCTTTATCGTCATTTTTATGGTCTGAACTGGACGAGCCTCCTAATAATGAAACCCCGGCTGCTACACCGAGATTAGTTAGTAGTAGTTGAAATGCAAAAGCTAGAATTACTCCTGCAATTAAAGCTGTAAAAAATTGCGGGCCACTAAATAATAATGCTGAATTTTCTGCTGTTTCTACATCGGTTGCTACAGTGTTTAATTGTGCTATCCAAAATGCCAGGTTATTTAATCCTAGCCCTAGTTCTAGGGTTTGATACATGATGTTCCTTGTTTATTTTTTCTACTGTTAATCCAGTGAATTTAGAATTAGTCGGATTTTTTCTAATTTTAATATATTAGTACCAATTATCCATAGTTAAATATGAATTAATTAATTGGCTTTTTCATCTATCGTAGGTTATAATATTAGGCTATTCTATAAAAATATATATTTTATTTTTAGACATCTCCAAGAATAAAAAATAAAATCAATTCTTATCCATAAGTTCTCAATTATTTATCCCTGTTCCCAGACCCGGTGTTCCCTGTTCCCTCTTTTCTGGAGATGTCTTTTGAGATTAACGTTTTAAAACCGGTTATTTTTTACTGTGGCATCTACCTAGAGGAAGATTTTTCTCATCTCCGCTTGAAGACTTATAAATAATTTTTAGTAGATGCGGAACTGTCGGGAGATGTCATTTCAGTTATCAGTTATCAGTTATCAGTTATCAGTTATCAGTTATCAGTTATCAGTTATCAGTTATCAGTTATCAGTTATCAGTTATCAGTTATCAGTACCTCTGCCTGAAGTCAGAGGCTTG
>JBARXI010000091.1:0-8752 GCA_049647275.1 Microcoleaceae cyanobacterium | reverse complement strand
CACCTAACACCTAACACCTAACACCTAACACCTAACACCTAACACCTAACACCTAACACCTAACACCCAAAACCTAACACCTAACACCTAACACCTAACACCTAACACCTAACACCTAACACCTAATAACTAATAACTAATAACTAACACCTAATAACTAATAACTAATACCTTATATTTACCCAATAGTAGTTATGGAAAAAATCAAATGCCTCAAACTGATGTAATTATAATCGGCAGTGGAATTGGTGGTTTAAGTTGTGCTGCCTTACTAGCAAACTATGGTATTAAAGTCATAGTTTGCGAAAGTCACTCTATTCCTGGAGGGGCAGCTCATAGTTTTGAACGTCAGGGCTTTAAATTTGATTCCGGGCCATCACTCCATTCCGGTTTATCCTATCGCCCCTCCACTAACCCACTAGCACAAGTATTAGATGCTATCGGTGAAGATTTGCCCTGCGCGACTTATGACACTTGGGGCTGCTGTTTGCCAGAGGGTGACTTTGATACTTCAGTGGGTGCAGACCAATTTTGTGATGTGCTGCAAAAGTTGAGAGGCGAAAGCGCTGTAGCAGAATGGCGCAAACTCCAGGAAGTTATGGCTCCACTAGCAGAAGCAGCGATCGCTATTCCTCCAGCGTCTCTGCGTTTTGACCTAGGAGCGATAATGACAATGGGGCAGTTTATCCCCTCAATGACAAAACAGATTTTCAACGTTGCCAAGTTAACGGGGCCGTTTTCCCAAATTCTTGAAGGTGTTATCACAGACCCTTTTATCCGCAACTGGCTAGACTTACTTTGTTTCCTACTTTCCGGTTTGCCTGCAAATGGCACCAGTGCTGCCGAAGTTGCATTCATGTTTGCCGAATGGTATCGACCGGGAGTTGTACTTGACTATCCTATCGGTGGTAGTGGGGCAATAGTTGATGCTTTGGTGCGAGGCTTACAAAACTACGGCGGTCAACTGATATTGAATGCTCATGTGGAAGAAGTGATAGTTAAGGGTGGGCGTGCTGTTGGCGTGCGTTTGCGAAATGGCAAAGAAATTCGCGCCAGTCAAGCAGTAATATCTAATGCTTCTGTTTGGGATACTTTAAAATTACTGCCAGAGGGTGCGATGCCAAAATCTTTTCGGGAAGAAAGACAAGCAACACCAGAATGCGACAGTTTTATGCACTTACATTTAGGTATTGATGCCACAGATATCAGAGCTGACTTGGCGTGTCATTATATTGTTGTCAATGATTGGGAAAAAGGAGTGGATGCGCCCCAGAATCTTGTGTTAATATCTATTCCATCATTGTTAGACCCCACTCTTGCACCGCCAGGAAAGCACGCTATTCATGTTTATACTCCAGGAAATGAGCCTTATAAATTTTGGCAGGGGATGGATAGAAAAAGTCAGGAATATACACAACAAAAGCAAGCACGAGCCGAGGTAATGTGGCAAGCATTGGAGCGAATAATACCAGATGTGCGATCGCGCCCTGAAGTGACATTAGTCGGCACCCCACTAACTCACGAACATTTTATTCGCCGTCACCGTGGGTCTTATGGCCCGGCAATTCGAGCTGGAGAGGGTTTGTTTCCCGGTCCGAATACACCTTTACCGGGATTATTATGTTGTGGTGACTCGACTTTTCCTGGTATTGGTTTGCCTGCAGTAGCAGTTAGTGGGATGATAGCAGCAAATACTCTCGCTCCGGTATCTAAGCATTTGCAAATGTTGAAAAATTTGTAGGTTGTTATTGATTATGGGAGCTTGTATGCTAATTACTAATGGTAAAGCCCAAGAGCTAATTAACCTATTAATTATGATATAGTGTTTTTTGATTGAATCAAAAACCATGAGTATTAGCGAACAACTGCCACTATCAAGACTCATTTCTATAATACTCATAGAAGAGCAAAGGTAAAAAAGATATGACAACTAAAAAACAAATTGTAATTATTGGTGCAGGGCCAGCAGGATTGTTACTTGCTCATTATCTCCTGACTCGTTGCAGTCATTATCAAGTGACACTCTACGATCGCAGAAGCGATCCTAGAACAATTGAAGTATCGAAAAGAGCATTTGTAATTGGCATATCCCAGCGTGGTCGTCAAGCTTTGCAAAAAATAGATGGTCTATGGGCTGCTGTTAGAGAAAAAGGTGTAGCTATGCGTAAAACAGCAGTTTATTCTCCAAAGAAAGCCCAATGGCAGTATTTTCAACGGAGCGAAGACCCTGACTATTTTAATCTTCTCATTAGTCGAGATTATCTCTGTATTGCTCTGTTGGAAGAATTAGAAAAGCGAGCAAAAGGTAACCTGAATCTGATTTTTAATGCTACTTGTAACCAGATTGATTTAAAGCAACATCAGGTTAAGCTAACTATTGGTGGGGAAGACATTGTTGAACACTCCTACGATTTGTTAGTTGGGGCGGATGGTGTTCATTCTGTTGTGAGAAATGCTCTGATGAAACAACCGAGATTTGATTTCCAACAACGCTACTTCGATACTGTATGGAAAGTGATGCACGTTCCTCGACCTGTTGAAATGCCAGCAAATTCTTCCCACTTTTTCAGACAACTCTATCCAAACAATGGATTTAAAACTGCTCCTGGTCGCCTTTCAGTGGCTGCTATTCCAGAAATTAATGACAAGTTATGTATTCTGATGTTTTGGAATGTCGAGCCTGAAATTAATATAGGAAATCCACCAGGTATTAATACAGCAGCCGATCTGCAAAAAATGGTTAGCGAAACCTGGTTGCCCGAGCTGGGAATTAAAATTAGTGAAGAGCAAGCTCAGGAATATTTGCACCAACGTCCGTCAAGTATTGTCGAAACAAAATGCAATCGCTACCACGATCTTCCAGGTAAAGCTGTTCTTGTTGGTGATGCTGCCCATGCTATGTCATCCTATTTAGGTCAAGGATGTCAGGCTGCTTTTGGTGATGTTATGGCTTTAGATAAGCTATTACAAGAAGAAGCGGACAATCTCAGCGTTGTACTTCCCAAATATTCCGAACAACAAGTCAAGGAAGGACACGCAATTACCGATCTCAATACCCAACTGATCCCCCGCTCTCAAAGACTACTTTTTTTGCTGAATATGGTCATGGGAATTCAAGGTAAATTGAGCAAAGTTTTTCCTCAATTTAGCAACCGTTCCTACTCCTATCTGCTTTCACAAACAACCTTACCCTATTCAAAAATTGCTGAACGCTTTAAGCCTTGGATGGGTCTTATTCAATGGTCTAACGAGAAAATCCGAACTTCAACAAAAGTATAGGCTTTAAACTCAGTAGAATCAAACTTTGGGAAATTTCAAGAATGCTGTTGAAATTTGTCAAACTGTATTATTAATAGGCTTTGTGATGACCCCAAACCCAAGGCTGAAAATATCAAAAATTCTGTAGGAAATTGCCCGTATAGGAGTAGGGGCAATTCATGTTTGCGGAGCATTCCGTAGGAAATTGCCCCTACTAGAAACAGCCTAACTATTTGTAGCAAACATTTATCAAATTGGTATTACGCATTTTTGAGTTTTAAACACTACATATCTAAGACGTTATAGTTTTTAGTTACTATATATAGTGTCTTGACGTAAGTCCTGAATTATGTTTATGATAGCGTTTTTCACTTGAGTAAACTACAATTTTTGCCTTATTTATTCTGCCTTCTGCCTTCCAACTTATCATCTTATTACTTCTTATTTCTGAAAACTTATGTCTATAGAAACTAAAAAAATTAACCAAAATGCAGTTATTATTGGCGGAGGTCCGGCTGGTTTTGCCACGGCATTAATGTTAGCTAAACGTGGCTGGCAGGAAATTACAGTATTAGAAAAGCGACCTGATGCTGATTTTTATGAACCTGATAAATCTTTCAATTATCAAATTGATGGGCGCGGTCAAAAATTTACTGATTTATTGGGTTTAACTGAAAAATTAGCAAAAATCAGTGTTCCGAATACAGAATTTTATTTGACAGTAATTAAGGCAAATAGTAATCGCAAAACATCAAAATTGCCTATAGTAGACCCCAACCGCAAAACTGCTTATTGGCTACCACGTCAAGCATTTTTACAATTGCTATATCAAGAAATTGAGCAAAATTGGCAGCATTGTATTAGGGTTTTATTTGATACAAAATGCGTCGGAATCAATCAAATAATTACTAAAAACTCAGATGAGTCACAAGGGGAAATTATTGCTCAAGAAATAAATAACGAAAATATTATTAAATTTGCTCCCGATCTTTTGGTAGGTTGTGATGGTATTAATTCCCTAGTTCGGGAAACTTTGGATAAATGGGATAACTCAGGAACAAATAAATTTAAAATGCAGTTTTTTCCCTCTCCAAGTTCGGGTTTAAAATACAAAGTTTTGACTTTACCACCAAACTTTCCCCTAGACCGTAATAGTTCAGATCGGGCAGAATGTACAATGGCTTATGCTATTCGTGGAGCTTTTTCTGAGCCTCAACATTCCTTATCTTTGGGTATACTACCTTTTGCAGACCCCAATCAAATTAGAACAGCAAATATTATCAGACCGCCAGACCATGAAATTTGGAATTTAAAAGATGGCGATAAGTTGTACAAATTTCTAGAAACAGCTTTCCCACAGTTACCAATAAATGAAATAGTCTCGCCCGAAGAAAGCGATCGCTTTGCCAAAAGTGAGGGCGGATATTTTCCCATACCTCAATATTGTTCTGGGTTGCATTGGTTGTTGTCGGACAAAGATAATTCTAGTGGGGTAGTATTATTAGGGGATGCAGTACATTGTTTTCCGCCAGATATTGGACAAGGGGTGAACTCTGCATTAGAGGATGTGTGTATACTCAATCAAGCACTTGCTGAAAGTAATGATATTATTTCTGATGCTTTGCCATTATATGAATCTTTACGTTCTTCAGATATTCAGCCTTTAATATGTTTGGCTCAAACTGCTTTTCCCTGGCAATATAATCAAGATATTCCTCGGAAAAGACTTTGGAGTATCAACTTTTTTGTCAGATTATTATTAAGCCGAATATTGCCTTTTATATTCAGCCCTCCCGCTTTTATTTTAATTCAAAATCATCAACTTAGTTACCAGGAAATTTGGAGTATGGCTGAAAAAAATACCAAAATTATTTATGTATTACTTGGGTTAATTTTGGTTGGTAGTTTGTTCACTTTATTTTCTGTTTTACTCTAGCATTCTGATTTTTCAGCTAATCTCTGTGATGCTATCCTTTCATCTCCCAGGACAGATTTTTCCAAACTTCCCCCCTCTCTAAAAATTATTTATTTTGTTCTAGCTGCTCTAGTATCTGGAGTGTTTTAAAATCTCGCTCTCCATTAAAATACTTATCAAGAATACCGACAAAAACTGACTCGGATTCTGCTAAACATGAAAACAATGTCATACACGATTGAAATTTCAGATCATCTGGATAACCAAAGATTTCAGAAATCGAGCTTCTTTCAATGGCAAAAACTATCTCAGCACATTCCAAAAGTCTTCTGCCAAGCACAGGATGATTTAGATATTGTCGAGCTTCTTCTATACTTTTTATCGCATAGTGTTTTGATGTTTTACTTTTTGCTAATCCATCAATTTGTGGAAAAATATACCACATCCAATGAGTTCGCTTTTTGCCACTTTTTAACTCAGCAATAACATTTTCATAAATCCTTTCTTGAGCGCTGATGAAGCGACTTAAATCAAAGGGGTTATTATTACCAATATTATCGTTTTCTTTAATCATACTTAACTCCTTAATTATGTCTAATATTATGTCCGGTAGCATCGGTATTGTATAGCAAAGGTAGGCAACAGGCAACAGGCAACAGGCAACAGGCAGGAATACTTAAGAGCAAGAAAAAAACTTAAATTTCCTGTAGATATTCATCCTTGGGTTTACACAAACGATACCAGCGGACATGATATAATACCAATCCGTAACTTCTATTTAATGAATCATCAAAAAAACTTTCTCCTTCCCAGGTAAAAATCTACTCTTTTAAGATATTCTCATCCCCCACCTCAGAGAATACTATTCCTACCTCCATACCAATCTTTCTCGCTGTTTCCAGATATTTCCTAGCTTGTTGCTGCTGTTGAGGATTAACTTGCAAAATCGTTACAGCTAAATAATAGTAATTATTAGCTTGCATAGAACGGAATTCAGTTTCTCGCAGTAACTCTTCTAAATGTCTATATTTTGCTAGAGCTTCCGAATATTTACCTTCACCATAAAGCCAATTAGCATAACATTGTAGCGGATAAGCTCTCGACCATTTTTCTCCTTGATTGACAGATAAATCTAAAGCTTTTTCATACCATTCTTGTGCTACTTGTATTTGCTTTTTGGCAGAGTAATAACTAGCTAATTCCAAAGCCAATAAACATTGTTGATTATTATCCTCCAGTTTTAGCAATCTTTCAGCTAAATCTAAAACCTTCTTAGCCACTTCAAAAGACTTCATCGCATTAAAACATCTAGCAATATTCCAGAGAATATTAAACTTTTTAATCCTGTCTTCTTGCTCATTCTGATTATATTTTTGAAAGAAGGTTTGAACTTCAGCTATTTGGTCAGTTACAGGATTAAATAGTAACCGGAACAACTTTTTAAACTCCCCTTTCAACTCTTGAGTAATACCACCGAATTTGGCATAAGCTGCTGCTGCCAGAAAATGACGCAAAGCTTTTCGGGGTTTATCGTTTTCCAGATAAACTGCACCTAAACCATAAAAAGCCAGAGCTTGCCAATAATTTTTACCAGAATTTGAGGCAATTTGATTAGCTTGTTGACAAGCAACTTCAGCTTTGTGCAAATTCCCTAGATAACGATAAGCTTTACCTGCTATTGAATAAGCAGATATCCGAGCAAAACCAACTTGTTCGTCAGACTCACTTTGTTTGCTAGTAATAGCAATAATTTGTTCACTAATTTTTAGTGCTTGACTATTCTTGCCAACTTCTGAATAAATTGTTCCCAGAGGAATGAGGAGGAGCGCTTTTTGTATTCCAGATAGGCGATCGATAATTTTTTCGCTGCTAGAAATAAACCGCGACATATTATTCCAGAGGTTAGCTGTGCCTCGAAGATTTTCAATTTTGTCTGTGGCTAAAATCTTAAATAATAAAACGTTACAACATTCCTCAAACTCGGCAATAATTGCCAAATGCTCAATAGCTTCAAAGGCATATTTGTGAGTTTTTTCCGACTCAACTTCATAGACTTCGAGATAAAATTGGGCAGCAGCGCTGTTAGCTAACAACCACTCCTTAAACTCTCCCTTATCTGTCTCTACTTCCTCCAACTTACCCACAATATTATCCCTAAATTCCCCCTTCAACCTTTCCCTAGCTTTAGCCTGCATTACCGGATGAAGGTAATAGCAACCCTCATAGCATTCAATTAAGGCGCGATCGCGTAAAGCTTTGATGACCCTTTCTCGACGGGATATTGGCACATCCCACAACAAACATAAAAGTGCTTCTTTGGGTAAAGTAGGAATTTCTTGATAGCGGTAACATCCAAGTCGAAAAAGGAGTCGAGCAGCTTGGGGATGATCGCCCAGGAGTTTGTCAAACTGCCCTTCAATCAAGTTTTCCAAAGTCGGGTCAACAAGCAAGTCGTGGCGGTTTTCTTGCCAATAAGCCTGCAAATTTCCCTCAAAGTCGAGGCGGATGTCATTAGCAAGAAGACACATTGCTTCCGCATTGCCTCCATAAGCACAGTGCATTTCGTGTAAAGCAGCAGTATCTACCTCAACCTGGTGACTGCAAAAAAATTCTTGCCAAACGGCCTCGCTCAACCCTGCCAAACGATAAATTTCGACCATAACAGCAGGTTCAGATAATTGTTCGCGACTGGTGATTAGAGTGATACAATTTAATTCTGGGTTTGCTAGCATCCTCAATAGTTCGGCGTAGCAGCGATGTTGAGCAATAAAACGACCTCTTTGCAACGCTGGTTCTAGACGATCGATAAGTATGCCAATCTTTTGTGTGCTATTTAGGAGCTTACGTCGTAACCGATCCAAGGTAATGCCAAATTCTCTTCCCGGCTCTTCTGAAAAGTAGCATTGCAACCATTCTTCTATCGCCAATTCCACAGAGATAATGTTTTCTCTCTCCATAGCGATATGCAATTTAATTACCAAATCAAAGCCTTGAGTATCAAAATAGTAGCGGGCTAAAGTAGTTTTACCTATACCCCCTTCCCCTTGAATCAGAATCAGTTTAGCCCCTTCGGCGATGAGTTGGTTCAGGTGATTAATGGCCTCTTCCCGTCCGATAAAGTTCGAGTCTGGTGCTATAGCCCTAGTTTGTTCGACAACATCTTGCCAATTTATGTTGACAGCTGCACAAATATCTTGAAAAGTTTGTTGTTTAATAGGTTCTCTGCGCCAAAACCTTCTCAAGGTTGCTTCGGAGGTATAAGCAGCCTGTAACCATTGGGTAGCGGCTTTTGTCCAATTTTTGTGTTTTCTGGCTTGGTCTACAATTTTTAGTCCTTGTGGAGATGCTTTGAGACCCATAATTTTTATTTCTCACTGGGTTAGATATGGCAAGATTCTGTTGATGCCTTACTTAGTAGTGCCCCAGGATAGTTCAAGTTTTGGTTTAACTTGGCGAGATGATTTGTCTAGACTACTTTAAGTTTATAGTTTTGCTCAGTTGTGCAGGGGAATTGTAGGAAAAGTTAACAATTTGAATAGGTAACTGAACAGAAAAGTGAACGGAAAAATGAGCGATCGC
>JBARXI010000090.1:0-11474 GCA_049647275.1 Microcoleaceae cyanobacterium | reverse complement strand
GAAAGATAAACAGACAAAAAATGGAGGAAAAAACTTTAATTTTGACAATGAATGCAAGCCATAAAGTATTAAACTGTAGGAATAAATCACAAATTGGAATGTAACAGCCTTTGCGTGAATTTGGTATAAGTTTAATGAACTGAGAGATTATCTAAAACTATAAAAGCTCAATTATCCACAAAAAATTAGCGAGCCTGTTCAACAGTACGAACAATACAGTCTAATTCTGCTCCCCAGTCCGTATGCTTACCACATAAATCAATTATGTTCTTTTTTAATTCACCAAAATTTTGAGTATTTTTAATTGCTTCTCGATAGCAGTAAACCTCTTGTTCAGCTTTACCTTGCGTGACGTTACACATATTTCTCATAATAGTAGGAATACTACTTCCCACCTGTAGAGAATCAATTCCTCTTTGTCTACAAAAGTTAGCTTCGCTTCCACTAAATGCTGAACAAGCATCTAAAATCTTAGGATTATTACCCGGTAAATTAGATTAACAGCCCAGTCTAAAAAAGCATCTAATCTCTGGAATAGTAACAGCAACAACTACACTAGCTACTGTAACAACTAAACCTGCGACAGCAACCCCGTTCTGAAATCTACTCATTTATTAGTATTCTCCAATATAACTTATACCAAGATTATATTCACTTTCAATATCTACAATTATTCTGAAAATCAGAATAAATTTTGATCGATCATATCCCATATAGATATAAGCTGACACTTTAAACTGGGTTTTCTCAAATTAGCAATCTTACTCAATTCCTTTACTATTACCTATTGCGATTTGCCTATTACCTCGTCTCAAAAACCAATTTAAAAGCATAACAGCTTACGAGCGAGCAAATTTTAGAAGTAATTATGCCCAGAAATTAATTTCCGGGCAAATCATCAACGACTAAACTATCAAAAATTACTTTGCTTTCACCAATTCCAATTCATCCTTTTTTCCAAACACCAAACCACCATCTACACAATCAATTACCACAACATCTCCACCAACAAATTTATTCTCTAAAATCAGATTTGCCAAAGAATTTTCCAACTCTCGCTGAATTGCCCGCTTCAAAGGTCGCGCTCCATAAACAGGATCATATCCCACTTGAGCTATGTGGTCTAAAGTTGCAGCAGTCAAATTTAAACTAATCTTTTGTTCCGCTAATAACCGTTCAATTCTCTTCACTTGAATCTCGACAATTTGCCGTAATTCGCTCTTCCTTAAAGTATGGAACAATATAATCTCATCAACCCTGTTTAAAAACTCCGGTCGGAAATGTTTTCGCAATCCTCCCATCACCCGTTTATACATTTCCTCATACTTAGAATCATCCCCCGCCACATCCAGAATATACTCACTGCCAATATTACTCGTCATTACAATTACAGTATTACTAAAATCAACTAACCGTCCCTGAGAATCAGTAATCCTACCATCATCCAACACCTGCAACAAAATATTAAATACATCCGGGTGAGCCTTCTCCACCTCATCAAACAACACCACAGAATAAGGACGCCTTCTTACTGTCTCCGATAACTGACCCCCTTGGTCATAACCAACATATCCAGGCGGTGCCCCTACTAACCTAGAAACAGCGTGTTTCTCCATATATTCCGACATATCAATCCGCACTAAAGCATCATCCCGGTCAAACAAAAACTGTGCCAAAGCTCGCGCCAATTCTGTTTTACCGACTCCAGTTGGACCCAAAAACATAAACGAACCAATGGGTCGCCCTGGGTCTTTCATCCCTGCTCTAGCACGTCTAATAGCTGCAGATACAGCTTCTACTGCTTCCGACTGCCCAATTACCCGTTGATGTAGATGTTTTTCCAATTGTAGTAACTTCTGGCGTTCCGACTCCAGTAAACGATTTACCGGAATACCAGTCCATTTCGCCACGATAGTTGCAATATCTGCATCCGTAACCTGTTCCCGGAGGAGGGAGGAACCTTGAGCTTGAACTTTTAATAATTCTGCTTCCTTAGCTTCGCGATCGCGATGTACGGTTTCGAGTTCACCATATTTTAATTGGGCTGCGGTATTCAGATCGTAAGCTCTTTCTGCTTGTTCTATTTGTACTTTTAATTTATCTTCTTCTGCTTTGAGGGAGTTAATTGTATTTAACAATTCTTTTTCCCCCGACCATTGAGAGGAAAATTTTTCCTGCTTTTTCTTCAAGGCATTAATTTCATTTGTAATGCGTTGCAATACTGGAGAAACTTTCACCGGTGGGGTGGGTTCAGAATTTTTATCTTTTTTGCTGCTTTTTAACTCTCCCTCAATGGAAAGTTTCTCCATTTCTAACTGCATTATCCGCCTGTCAATGGCTTCTAACTCTTCAGGTTTAGAGGTAATTTCCATTTTTAGTTGAGCAGCAGCTTCGTCTACCAGGTCGATCGCCTTATCTGGCAAAAAGCGGTCGGAAATATAACGGTTAGAAAGAGTGGCTGCGGCAACCAAAGCAGCATCAGTTATTTTTACACCGTGGTGAGTTTCATAACGGTCTTTTAAACCCCGCAAAATAGAAATAGTATCCTCAACACTTGGTTGACCCACTGTAACTTTTTGAAACCGACGTTCGAGGGCAGCATCTTTTTCTATATGTTTGCGATATTCATCAATAGTTGTCGCACCAATACAACGGAGTTCTCCACGAGCAAGCATTGGTTTGAGGAGGTTGCCTGCATCTACACCCGAACCCGAACCGCCACTCGAACCTGCACCAACAACTGTATGTAGTTCGTCGATAAATAGAACAATTTGACCATCAGAATGAGTGACTTCTCGCAAAACCGATCTGAGCCTTTCTTCAAATTCCCCTCTAAATTTTGCCCCGGCAATGAGACTTCCCATGTCAAGACTAATGAGTTGTCGTTCTTTGAGAGATTCTGGTACATCACCATTAACTATGCGTTGGGCTAAACCTTCAGCGATCGCTGTTTTTCCAACTCCTGGCTCTCCAATAAGTACGGGATTATTTTTTGTCCGACGGGATAGACAACTAACCACCCGCCGAATTTCTTCATCACGGCCAATAACGGGGTCAAGTTTACCTGCTTTAGCTAATTCTGTCAGGTCGCGCCCATATTTTGCCAAAGCATCATAACTAGCTTCTGGGTTTTGGTCTTCGACTTTGGCACTACCACGAACTGCTTTAATCGCTGCTTCTAGTTGTTCGGGTTGTATTCCTTGAGAACTTTGGGGCCGTTCAAAACCTGGGCGAGTGGGTAACTGAGGAGTACCTCCACCCAGGAGTTTACTGCCGAGGCGTTTGTCATCGTAGAAGGCGAGTAGGAGGTGTTCGACGGCGATAAATTTGTCTTCCCACTTTTCTCTGGCTTCTTCAGCTAGGTCTAGGAGTATTTCAAGGCCACGACCTAGATAGAGATGTTCAATACTACCAACTTTTGGTTGGCGTTTGGCGAAAGTGTCTATTTGTTGGAGGAGGTTTTGTGATTCTATTCCTGCCCGGTTGAGAATTTTATTAGCTGTGCCTTGTTGTTCCAACAGAGAGATGATTAGGTGTTCTACTTCTAGTTGTTGATTTTGGTAACGTCGGGAAACGTCTTGGGATTTGACTATGGCATCCCAGGCTTGTTCTGTAAATTTGCTTGGGTCGGTTGGCTGCATTTGAACTATTTTAAAATTTTTCCTTTGAGATTTTTTCTGGTAGTTAAATAAAACTATTTGTATAAAGGGTAGGTTTAACCTTGCTGTCTTTAAAGTAAAGAAGGAATATGTATTTTTGGTTTAACTCCAGGCTGTTTTTCGCCTAGCTTTTCCTTGTTTTAATAACATAATAACAGCCTTGCTTTCCCTGGATTAATTTGGTTTAAAGGCCGTTGGGTTGTATCTAAAACGAATACACAGTTTGGGATTTTAATCTCCTGTTCGGGGTAATGTTTGCCTTGCTTAGTTATTTAGCCTTGTTAGGTTTTACTCACCCTGATTAACCCGTTTATTCCTGTTTAAAGTAAAACGACAGAGCAGGAAGCTGGCAAGCATTTCAAGGTGTCTTGAACTAAATAACGATTACTCAAAGAATCTTGAGTAAGCTGGTCACATCTTGGGCTTTAATCAAGCCCCCCTTATACCGCCTCAGCGGTTAACGGTAGGTTTGTTACCCTCCTTCTTTCCTAGCTTTTAGTTGACCCTAGCTGCAACAGGACTTACGTAAAAACATTATATGGTTAGCAAAAATTATTATTTTAGATAAATATAATATAGTGTTTAAAGTGTTTAAAATCGAAAAACCCGTGATTCTGGTACAACTTCTTTTTCTGAACTGTCTATTCTTTTTCAGTAAAGTGTTCCTCGACCGTGTTGGCCAGGCTTGTTAATGCCCTAAACACTATCGGTATCAAACCCATTCGCAATTGTCGCTATTAAATAATTTCTTTAATTTAGAGCGACTAGTATATATATAATTATGCTGGAGTTCACATATTGTGGTCGTGACCAGCCAAGGTAGTCAGTTAAGACTTCTGAAAAACAATTCCTAAAAATGTCTAGGATTGGCGAGGTTTTTCATCGGTGCTACTATGAGAGCTTAACTGAATTAGTTCTACTTTATACCCATTTGGGTCTTCAATGAAGGCAATAACTGTGGAACCATGTTTCATTGGCCCTGGCTCTCTGGTCACTTTACCTCCCTGTGCTTTTATTTGTTCACAAGTGCCATAAATATCATCAACGCCCAAAGCAATATGGCCATAGCCATCGCCCAAGTCGTATCGATCTTTGCCCCAGTTATATGTTAATTCGAGTACCGTGTGGTCTGACTCATCGCCATAACCAACAAAAGCTAGAGTAAATTCACCACCTGGATAGTCTTTTTGGCGTAATAGCTTCATGCTGAGGACATCACAGTAGAATTTGAGGGATTCTTCTAGGTTGTTGACTCGCAGCATTGTGTGTAGTAATCGCATGGTCTACTCCTGATTCCTTAACTTTATCTATTATATCTTCATGGTGGCCTGTTAACGAAGTTCCTCTGAAAGAGACAGGCGCGGAGATTCCCACATTACTGTAAGACTTTCCTCTATAGAACCCATTTGGTATCTTTTTTTTAGTTAGGAGTCAGGAGTCAGGTAGGGGAGCCGTTGGATTAGCGACGTACAGGAGACAGGAGACAGGAGGTAAGAGGGAAGAGGGAAGAGGGAAGAGCTGAAAAATTCCACAAAATACGCAGATTTTTCCTCAAAAAAATTGATACTTAAAAGACTTAACTATGGTAATTATATAGATTTTAAATGAGTTCTATAGCTCGATCCAATTCTTCTTGAGTACGAGCCTTCTGAGAACGGAGATACTCTTTTAATTTTGACCAAAATAATTCAATAGGTGATAAATAGGCGTGAGTAATACCGTTTCACGGAAGTCAGAAGTCAGAAGTTAGATTTAAGATTACTAAAAATTTTGACAATATTTGACAATACAATAGTTTCAGGCAATTATTTGACATTTCAAGTGAATTGGTATAAGTTGGTAAGAATACTAACTTTGCCCCTACTGAGTCAATTAATTATCGAATTATAGAACCTTTATGAACACTTAAATTATCCATCAATACAATTGCTCCTGACCATAATTTAGGTACTAAAATCTGTTCGACAGATGTTTCAAATACATTTTTTTTTGTTGTACTAGCAATTACTGTCATTGATGCAATTAAACCATCTAGACTTAATGCTCCTAAAACACTTGTATTTTTACCTCTATCACGAAAAAACAGCTATTTGCGCAGCATGACCTAGAAAATGCTTACCGGAGCAGTTAGAAAATTAATCATAGTTAGAATTATCCCCGTGGCGGAAATAAAATCAGCAGCGGTAGGCTTCGGTGAATTCCTTTTTTATGATTTTTTCAGTCTTCATATAACCGTTTAATATCCCAGACTATGCTTGCTAAGTTTTTCTAATTTCGACTTTTCCTCCACCAGAGCTTGGTCGATTTTTTTTACCTCTTCTAGTGACATTAAAGACTTGCATTTTTTTACTAAATTTTCCCAATTTAGTAATGTTTGACTAGAACTAGCCAACTTAATTTTTTTTACATAAAATCTTGCCCAATATTTGGGAACATACTTTGTCTTTCTGGCTTTTATCCGCTTTTGCCACTTAATAAAATCTGCTTTTTGTGGTGGTGCAACTCCTAATATAGGAGGCATATCTGCATAGCTCACAAACCTACTTTTGCCTTTTGCTACTACATGAATTATATATCGCCAATAGCTTATTTTATAAATATCCTCTGGTTTCACTCCTAAGTGAAGTGCTAATGCGTCTCTAGTGACAAATCTACTCAATGGATGAGCGAAAGTAGATTTATTGTGCATGGATTTTTTCATAAAATCTATCTAATTAGTTATTTATTTGGGGGACTAGTTATTTATGAACTGCTTATACTTTTATTTTAAATGAGACTTGGCTATTTTATCAACAATTAAGATTAACGTAATTTTTTACAAAAACAAAAAATAATAAGTCCCGAAATAAGTCCCGATTATGGGATAAATTATGGACACTAGTATGGTAATTATTAGAGGATAGAGAAACTAAGTATACATATGAGTTTATTGTCCCAGATAAATCTAATTGAAAAATGCTTCTCAGGGATGAGGGTAACTCCACGAGCAAATGTCATCTTAAGTATTATGTGTTGAATTTAAGTAATAATAATTTATGGGTATTAAAAGCTTTTTCTCTCGGATATTTGGTGGGGATAAACCTGAAAATGCAAGTTCTAACCCCACGCCCCAAGATGAATCAACTCCTCCAGAACGTATTGGCCCTAATGGCGAGTATGACCAAAGTGGTCTAGCTAAACGGGTTGCTATTGCCTTTGATGAGGACCCAAATACTCAAGATTTTGAGCGTCTTTGGGTGGCCCAAACTGATAGCACTGTAGTTCTCAAAGGTGAAATTCCGGCTCAGGAAGATTTGGATCGTCTAGTAGATATTGCTATGGGTGTAAATGGAGCTACAGAAGTGAATACAGATGAAGTAACAATCACTGGTTAATATATCAAATTTAGAAATATTCTGATTTGTACTAAAAAACCTGCTTCGGCAGGGTTTTTTTTCTGGGATTTTAAGGACGTTTCTGGATATTTATGTAAAACTTTGTCAAAAATTAGGATATTTTCCGGAAAAAATGTAACAATAAATACAGAAATCAAAAAGTATCTTACTAAATAAATTTAAGTTTACAAAAGGATTGGAAGATTTGAACGGAATTAATGGCCCTAAAAAATATGAATATGACTTTCCCATGATTGAGATGATGGCGGGAGAACTAGTTGAGCAATACAGAGGACAAAATAGGGGACAAGGTTTGAATTATCGGTATGTCAGACATATTCCTTTACCTCGACACCCTCCCCAGGTGAGATGTGTGAGATGTGTGAGATGTTGTAGTATTAGCACTCTATTGACTGAGGGAAATAAAACTAATGCTTCTTTGAGCAAAAAAGTATTGGATAACCAGAATTTCCATGTTGTTGAGCCGAAGAATAATATAGCTCAAGTTCACAAAACTAGTGTATGTGATATTTTGGAGCGCCGACTGCGGATGGCGGAAGCAAAAGGGGATGAAAAGTTGTTGCATTTATTAGAGATGGAGTGGGAATATATGGCTTGTTGATGAGGTGAGAATTGAATATTTTTGGGTGGCGATCGCTCTTATATTAAATATGGGCAGTTATAGAGATTTGTAGAGATTTGTCTATATTTTTTTGCGCTCGCGGTGATTTTTACTAGGTTTTTCATTCATAAATAATATCTGTTGATTGAACATCGGATTTTTTCAATATTTTGGGGTCGGTTTTAGTTCGATCATTTTGCGAAAATGATTAAACCTAAATATTTCTTTTTACCTACCCCTACAAATTAATAATTTTCAAGTTATTAGAGTAGCAAATATAATATTATATAGTCAATTTTGTATAAGATTTATTTGAAATAGCAATCTTATCTGAATTGTGAGATATTGTAGCCTTTGAGGCAACAGATAAGAAAGAATAAACTGTATCTGATGAATATGAAAACCACTATATTCTCTACTTTTAGGGAATAGTAAAAATCTCACATCTGACTCCTGATTGCTCTAGATAGTTGATTAATTGAAAAAGTCATATTGTCAATTTATAAATAAATTTATATTTTTTTTAACTTAAGTTTTTTATTCTTGATTTATGCCTATTTCAAGCTTGCTAAATTATTAAAATATTGATATGATTGTCAAAGTCATAATTTTAGCAATAACTCTCTATGAAAGCAATCACTATTAATCGCTATGGTTCGATCGATATATTGGAATATTCAGAGGTTGAACAACCTAAAATTACACCCAATCAATTATTAGTAAAAATTCACGCTACCAGTGTCAACCCAGTTGATTGGAAAATTAGACAAGGGCAACTACAATTATTATCAGGTTTTAACTTTCCCATCGTTTTAGGTTCTGACTTATCTGGAGTTGTACTGGAAGTGGGGGAACAAGTAAAAAACTTTGAACCTGGAGATGAAATTTACACATTTGTTAATCCATTAGTTGGAGGTGCTTATGCTGAATATGCTGCTGTACCTGCAGATACTGCTGCATTAAAGCCTAGAAATATGACCCACTCCCAAGCAGCAGCAGTGCCAGTAGCAGGTTTAACTGCTTTTCAAGGATTACTTGATTTAGGTCAAATAAGACCAGGGGATAAAGTATTAATTAATGGTGCTTCTGGTGGTGTTGGTACGTTTGCCGTACAAATTGCTAAAGCGATGAAAGCACAGGTAACAGGTGTTTGTAGTAGTAACAATATTACCCTAGTAGAAAGTTTGGGGGCAAATCGTGTTATTGACTACCATCAAATTGATTTTACTCAACAAATAGAACAGTATGATATTATTTTTGATGCTGTTGGTAAAGAAACTTTTTCACAGGCAGAAAAAGTTCTAAAACCAGAAGGTGTTTATATCTCTACTCTGCCAACTGTAGAAAATTTAGCTCCTACTTTCTTCACATTATTTGTACCTGGTCAAAAATCTAAATTAATTCTTGCCCAACCGAATCCCCGTGACTTAATAGCAATGCGTGAATTGATTGAAGATGGATTAGTTAAGTCAATTATCGATCGTACATATAAATTAGCAGAAATAGCAGAAGCTCATGCTTATAGTGAAATGGGTCATACTGTGGGAAAAATTATTCTCACAAATGAAGAGACAAGTCTTGTTGACTAAAAATTGTTCTACACAAATACCGATATTAATACAAGTTTAAAAAAAATTGAGTAGTCAGGTGGGCAAATATTGAGTTATGGATATCTAACTATTGGGACTTAAACAAAATAGAACCATAAAACAGGCTTAAATATAGACTGGTAGAGGCTTTAACCTTCAAAAGGTATAAATCCTGAATTACCAAAGATTATAGCCATTTTTAGGGTATCGACGTAATTCCCAACTCTTGACTGACTTTGATGCATTTTTTCTACAGGAAAATGTCTAAGTACCACTATTAAGCAAGTAAATTTTGCCCACTCTACACTCTCTACACTAAAAATTTTTCTATTATGAGAATATGATCGACTAAGGGATTGATATGTTAATGAAAAACGAACTTCTGGAAATAGAAACTGCTCCAGGAATAGAAATATACAATATTACTCCTCAAATCATTGATTTCTTAACTGTAACTGGTATCAAAAATGGGCAGGTAATTATATTTTCTAGACATACAACTACAGCTTTGACTATTAATGAAAATGAAGAACGATTAATCGAAGACCTGAAAGTATATTTGAGCAAGTTAGCGCCAGAATCTGACAAATATCTCCATAATGATTTACATCTGCGAGATGTACCTCCTGATGAACCAATTAACGCTCATTCTCATCTCATGGCAATGACTTTAAATAATAGTGAAGTTATTCCTGTTATGGATGGTAAATTAGGTTTAGGCACTTGGCAGTCAGTATTATTTTTTGAGCTAGATGGACCCCGGAAAAGAAATATATTAGTACAAGTTAGTGGAATATAAAATTTGGTAATTTCAGTCTCTTGCTCAAAGATAAAATATCTACCAAATTTACACTGCTCAGTTGAGCTTTTTCCGAGGCAACTTCACAGTAATTTGGCAGTTATCAATTTATTAGGGTAAGTTTTTCAAGTCAATACTTCTGTTTAATCCTATTTGCCAGAGTCTAACACCAGGCTTCAATTTTATTCGCTATCACTAAAATTTAAAACCCAAAATTGACCATAAGAAGATTTTATCTCTATTATGTAGATACACACTATCTATATAAATCATAAATCCTGATTATGACTAAAGAATGGCATGGTAGTCTCAATTTAATCTATGGCAAGCAAAACAATACTACTCAAATTCTGACAAGTAAAAATCAAGCGCCATTAAAAATACAAAGATCTTTTTATCCAGAAGGAAAAGACGTTTGCCATAGCATGATTTTGCATACTGCTGGTGGTGTTGTTGGGGGCGATCGCCTTTCTATAAATATCAAACTACAACCTACTAGCCATGCTTTAATTACTACTGCTGCTGCTAGTAAAATTTATCGTAGTAATGGTCAGGTTGCTAAACAAAATATTAGTATTAAAGTCGATACTCAAGCTTGTTTAGAATGGTTGCCTCAACCAACAATATTATTTAATGGTGCTGAGTATCGGCAAGATGTAAAAGTAGAGTTAGGGCCAGAAGCAACTTGGATGAGTTGGGAAATTATTAGATTTGGCAGAAGTGCTAGAGGTGAGAAATTTTTAGCAGGAAATTGGCGTTCTTATACTGAGGTTTGGCAAGAAAATTATCCGCTCTGGATAGACAGACAATGGTTAAAAGGTGGCTGGGAAATGGTGGATAGTATCTTGGGTTTAGCTGGCAATTCAGTAGTGGGAAGTTTTGTTTTTATTGGGCAGCCTGTGACTGCTGAAATAGTTACGAAGGCTCGAGGTTTGTGGAATAATTTTGACTCTAATATCTCTGCTGAAACTGGTGTGACTCGTCTTCCCAAAGGAATGATTTGCAGATATCGTGGGGAGTCAACAATAAATGTGAAAAATTGGTTTCTATCGGTTTGGGATTATCTCCGTCTTTTTTATTTTAAAAGACCTAGTTGTTTACTTATTTGAGTAGAGGAAAAAAGGAAGCTTCAATTTTAAGCAATTAACTAAAATTTCCACATCCGCAATAGTCAGGTAGTCGGCAACTCTACTCCACCATAATTTTGAGTGCTTCATAAAATGAGGCTAATATTTCCATATCCGCAATAATCAGGTAGTGGGCAACTCTACTCCACCACAATTCTGGGTGCTTCAGAAAATGAAGCTACTATTTCCATATCCGCAATAGTCACAAACTTGATAGTGAGAAGAAAGAAAAATCAACTTCCCTTCTTTCAAAAAAAAAACTAAAGATACATCACAATACCCCTAACACCTATATTTCAAAACT
>JBARXI010000089.1:0-14456 GCA_049647275.1 Microcoleaceae cyanobacterium | reverse complement strand
TTTGACACTCCACGGGATAAATCCGCGTGGATTCTTCAGAGGAGTTGTAAATCGGGTTAAAACCTCAATTTTCACATTGCTCGTTTACGAAGTATGCCGTTAGGCAAAACAACCACATTGCCAGTACTGTAACGTAATACCTATACACTGCTCAGTCCACTAGGCGGTGTCAATTGCCACTACTCTCTCCGGCCAAAAGACCATTGAGGCTACTTTTTTTAAGTTTCCAGTTAGTTATAACACATTTTTTTGACTACGGATTAAAATCCGCGCCCGTCGTTTCCATCCACCGCTTAAAAGACGGTGGTTTCCCACTTACCGAATTTTTATGATGATTTGATATGCGTGGCTTTAGTCCTGTGAATATTAAAAGAATTATATGAATCCAAGTATCCGGACACCGCAAATCTGGGCATCTCAAATCATCCCCTCAATGTGCAACGCAAAATAATTAATTTAATCTGTATTCATCATTATTAATCGCCGTTAATCTTGATCAATTTTCTCAGGTGGGAAAGTTAAGAAATTACTAAACGCACCAATTGTTTGATATCTTCTACCCCTAAATTCAGTAGTATAAAAACTGAATAAAATTAGATTTTGACGTTTTGTCGCATTATCCATTAAATCTTTAATTGTCGTTCTTTGGCTCTTAATTAGTTTTTCACAGCTCTCAAGTAATTCACCAGTAAAATCACTCAAAAAATCTGGAACTTTAGACTTTTTACAAACAGATTCTTTAATTTCACTTGCTAGTTTATTAGAAGCATAATTGACATATTCATCTCTAGGAGGATTAGTAAAACCCATCACTGTCGCTACTACTACTAGACCAATTGCTCCTGTTTTACTCAGACGAGAAAACTTAGGTGCTTTGCGATAACCGCTTTTATTTTTATCCTGTAACATATTCATAAATTCCTGATTAGTTTGTATAATTTAGATACAGAAAATGAGAGCTTATTTTTCCCTACTGACGAAAGAAAAATTTTCCACATTTCCAATACTTCTCTATTCTTAAACTACATATAAGTGAGGGCTAATTTCCGGAAGAAATAATAAGGAAGAGAAAGAGGTCATACCGTTTCACGGAAGTCATACATCAAGTGTGTAATTCTGAACTCTCCTTTCTTTTGGAAATGCTACGCAAACAGAATGTTTGACAGACTTCACCACAATCAAAAATCAAAAGTTATCAATAGCCAAATTTTAATTGACATTATTTAGGGTTTGCGAAAAAAGTCTTTTTTTTTTAAGGAGCCAGTACTCAGTAGTCAGGAGGAATGGGGAAGAAACAGGAGGTAGGAAGAATTATTGCCTGAGATTTTTTTCCCTAGGGAAGGCTCAAAAAGCTCAAAATGTGAGGAAAATTAGGGGAAAAAACTTACACTTTTTTCGCTCCAAAAAGGCTAAAGCATTTACAGATACAGATAAAGGCTTTTAGAGTTAATCGGCAAGCCCTATTTAACAAAACTTACCCAGAGACTCTACTTGTAGGGTCGTTGCAACGCACCTTACACCCCCAAAAACTGTAGAACAGATAATGTTGTCTAAGTTCTGTTTAAGTAAATTGGTATCAAAAGTGGGCATTCTATGAATAATCCGAACTAGAGGAAACAAACCCTCTTTCTTCGACCCCTATAATCTCGGCCAAAAGCAAAAACACTCCCCCACTTTCTCCACAAAAAACTTAGAAGTAGAACAGCCTACTTAGACTTTCTGCGATTAATTTCCTGTTGCAACTCCTGAATTTGACGGCGCAAAGCCTCAGCTTCACCTTCAGGGGGCTTTACTTCCACCTCCACAGCACCCTCAGAAGTAGCACGTTTGTAGTTACCAGCACGAATTTGACGATATTCCGCAGAATTTGCCCAATTTTGCAAATAACGCACCCGCTCCACTGGGAAAGGATGACTCAACATTACCCCCTGACCACCATTATAAAGTAAAAACTTATACACCTGATTCAGGCCATCTTGGTCAAGATTTTGATAATTATCTGACTGACGAATAAACTCCTGCAAACTACACTCATTAGCGTACTTGCCACTCACACCAGCCAGCTTCATCATGGTTTGCATGACTACATTGAGGTCATCCATCACCAAAAAAGCAGCCCGATCGGCCGATAATTCAGCTTTGCGTCGCCACTCATAAAAAGCATAAATTAGTCCACTGCTGACCAAATTACCTAAACCAAATGTTACTTCCCCAATCATCGAAGCAACACCCATTGCCCAAACTGCCATCTGATTTAAAATTGGGTGGCCACACTTAATATGTCCTAATTCGTGAGCCAGTACAGTCTTTAATTCTGCCTCATTTAATAAGTCCAAAAGACCCGTATTTAGCACAATTAAAGGTTGATCTTTGCCTAGAGAATAGCTATTAACTTGAGGATTTTGGGCAACAAATAAATTAGGTTCAGGAAAGATATCTAAATCTCTTACACATCCACGAAATATCTGATAGATGCTAGCATATTGACGAGGACCGACTTGAATACTATTGCCCATTAAATAAACATATTGTGGGCGTTCGTAAACAAATTCTACGAATTTATTGGCAATCAAGTCAAATCCAGGTACAGTGCGTAGAGCATCTTCAGCTTGCCGATCGAGTGGATGGCGAAAGGCTTCACTAGAAATTCCAGTATAGGTAGGCATGATGAAAGTCTCTCAATTTAGCAAGAATATGCCAGTTTTGATGTCTGGTATTTAGGGATGATATTTATTTTGAGGTTCAGACTTAAATATGGATGATTTAAAAAATCACGATTCACTAGATCGATCTTTAGAAAAAGCTCTGACAAATCAATTAATAGATAGGTATTTTGACAATACAGAAAGTTGGCTCAGAGCTATTTTACGAAAGTGTATATTTTCTCTAGCTCATCTAGATGGACAAACTGTTTTTTTGATTGAATGTCCAAATTTAGCGATCGCCAAACGATTGAGTCGCAAAACCTATCCTTTTTTATGGTTTGCAGATCATTTTTCCCATTTTAATAGTGGCAGAGTTCTAGTGTGTTATTTAGATCGGGAGGAAAATTGGCAGTGCTATGATTCCGACCAAAAATTGTGGACATCTTTGAATCAGATTGATTCTTCTTCTGCTACAACTGATGGTTGATTTGATACTCTGACTTTTCTGCTAAACTTATTTAAACCCGAAGGCAAACTTATTGGGTACCCGTTGGTGGTCCGTTAGGACTTGGAATGTTTGCCAGCCATGACCTAGGATAACAATATCCCAAGTACTATTTGAGCTTTGTATCTAGCTTCGGTGTTTCATTGTTCATTCAGACCACTGACCTAAGTCTTTAACTTATTCTCTCCACTGGTTAAATTCGTATTTAGGGCTTGCTGAATCAGTATGACATCCTAATTTATATTTATCAATTTTTTGAGGATAATTATTGATTCAAAAAGTGCAACTCGAGAAGCTTAAACTTTTAAAAGTAATCTTCTGATTCGACTGATATTGTGAAAAGTTTCACTCTTTCTTATTAAACCTCAAAAATACTCTTGCCTCTCTTCACTAAAATTTTTTTCAGCAGACCCTATTTAAGTACCTGTGCAAAATTAGTTTAACATTTGTAAGTAGGAAGTAGGCATTAGGAAATATACTTGTGCGGTCAAAGCGGTGGCTCTAAAAATAACTTTTTTTACCTATTTCACCTGACTATCAAATACAAAATTAATTATTTTTAACTACTTCAAACTGATGTACTAATACCAATTTGTTAAAGATATGAAAGAGTTAGATTCCCCAAAATTCACCTTAATTAAAAAGAGGCGCTGCTAGACTGCGATTTCTACCATAACTTTATTAAAATGGTATAATTATTAGCCCGTTTCCATAGCGTTTGGGCAGTATGACCTTAGCACAGATCCTCCGCAGGAGATAGGAAAGCTCCTCTGTTTGAGCATGACCTAGGAAAAGAGGCTATAGTGACATTTTTAATTTGTACAGAAGGTAAGATTTCACCTGAAATTTTTGCAAGAGACTCTCGTTATACCAAGGGTGATAAATGTTTCAGACAAATATAGTGCTACGCGAATATATTAGGAAATATTTTTTTCTGTACTTTCTTCACCTCGGCTTTCAACCCAATTAAACTGTCCTAACCTAAATGCGTAGTGCTATAGTTAGACTTTTTCGCGCTTAGTCATGATTCAGGTAGGGTTGCAGTCGAATTAGTGAACACGAAGAGTCAGGAGTCAGAAGTCAGGAGTAGGGCAAATGAGCAATTTGACTGAGGAACGTCAAAAAATTGTTAATTATTTAGGAAAGAGTTGTAGTCAATATTATCTAATTATTTGATTTGGTTTATTTTACAGGAAAAAATGTAAATAGTTATTAATCAAAGTTTTAAATAGAAATTTCAGTAGAAATAAATATATTATTCCCTATAATTATTATATTTATTTTAACTGAAATAACTACTTTGGTTACCTAAATAAATATCTTTTGAAAATTCATTAAATTAACTTACTGAATGCTCTCTATTTTTTGATATAAAAAATTACTATTTAGCAGCAAAATTAGATGGATAAAATTTTTATGGCTGAAATTTTTCAAAAATATCCATCATCTGAGTCACATCTGCCAAATGTGGGTTCTAATATGAAATACGAAAAATAATGCTAAAGTTATTTCACAAAATCTGAAAGTTGAGCCAGAGAGTAAAAAAGTAATTTTAGATCGAATACAAGTAATAATGCTATCGACCCAAACTCCCCACACCTCCCACACTCTCTATCAATCATCTGTACCAAACATTAACCTATTTCATCTAACTCCACCAACCGCAGAATTAACTCCAGGTGACGCGCGTGGTATTAAACCCATCAGGGAAAAGATAATAAAGAGCTGAAATATCATTTATTAGTGTGAATATTCCTTTTTAATCCAAGAAATATCCGAGCAAAAATCTTTTAGTTCCCGTTATTATTTATAACATTCTTTTTTCAAAATGCTATTAGATTGCTTTCCTAGGTCATACTGCGCAAACCTTCCAAATCCTAACGGATAGCTTCGGTACCCAACAAGCTTGTAATTTAACGGTCAGAGGAAAGCCAGCAAATAAATTAGGTAGGTAGATACGATAAAACTGATGTATGTTGAGTTTTGTAAAAAACATCTGAATCAGCCTATGTTGTAACCAACTCTTTAATTTGCGATAAATCCTTAACTCAAGTGAATTTTAGAACATTTAACTAATTATTAATCTCAGCTCAAACTGTTGATTTGATGTTGATTTTGTCTCAACCATGGTTTTACTGATTATTCTATGTATTATTTCGACTTATAGTTCTATGTAAATACAACTAATAGCCCGCTTTATCTATGACAAAAAAACTATTTACTAGTGAAATAGCTTACTTACACGGCCCCAAAACCCAAGTTTATCAGTGATAACACTTACTTATATTTCTATTATCTCCCAAATTTTTACCATATAATTACAGTTATATAGAAAAATCAGATAAAAAGATCAAAAAAGGACATATGAGATGACTAGTGTAAAGAAAAATAAAGTAGAAGATAACGATCGCTCTCTGAAAACATTGGCCAGGGCCTTAACTCTCTCTGAGGGTGATTTCTCTCTAATTTTGGTCCGTTGTAATTCTCCAGAATTAAGAGAACAAATCCTCCAAAAACTTAAAGAAGAATACCCTGTAGAATATGAAGAACTAGCATTAGAGAAATCTGCTGATACACTATATTCTAGTATTAACCAAAATATAGGTCAGAGTTTGCCCAAAGCTTTAATGGTCAAGAGTTTAGAATCCGTTAATACTTTGGATAAATTACTAACTGCGGCTAATTTGGTCAGAAATAACTTCCAAAATTTTCACTTTCCATTAGTGTTATGGGTAACAGATGAAATTCACAAAAAGTTAATTCGTTTAGCCCCAGATTTTCAGAGTTGGGCATCATCAGCAATTAGCTTTAATCCAAAATCTGCTTAAGCCTATAATTTACCTTGTCAGTAGAATGTAATTTCACTAAAGTTGCGACGTTGCTGATTTGAAGTATGAAACTTCTAAGAATCTAAATTTTGAGCTAAAAAAAAAGCCGTGCAAATCATACATATTTCTCCCCCCTTAGTTAGGAAAAAAACTCTTTTCTACCTCCTGACTTCTGTATGGGGGAATTGCTGTTTGCCCGTACTCGTGAAATATCATACATTTATTCAGCAACGCCAAAGTTGCAGAAGTCCGACACTATTATTTATATCAAGTAACATTAATTAACCGCAATGTAGTTGCATGCAACGTCCCTACGAGGTTGGGGAAAGATTGTTTATTACAGCTGTTTAATGAGATATGATGTTAGTGTCTAGTTGTAAAAATTAATAATGTTATTTTTGAGTAGAATTCTTTTGGCTGCAAGCTTTTTCCAGATGAAGAGTTTTGAGTTTTCGTGAGTTCGCGTTTGTGAAGTCTTCAATTGCCTCCTTAAGAGCTTGGTAGACTTTCAAAAATGGCGTTTTGAGGAAAATAATATAATTTTATTTGCTTATTGAAGAAGGAGTCAGGAGTCAGGTAGGGGAGCCGTCGGTAGGGCGATGTACAGAAGATTTGGGTTGATGGGGATGGTTAAGCCCCACCTACCAAATCTGCACTGCTTATGACGCGCGTGGGTATTAAACCCATAAGAAAAATGATAACTATAATTAATTTATCGAATTAAAGACTAAATACATTTGACCGTTAAATTCAGAACATTCTTAAAAAAATCTAAAATTTTTCATATTTAATTTTTTTAGTGATAATTAGGTCGGCATAAATAAACGTATAATGTGGGCAATGCGCGCAGTCAGCTAAAACCTTTATACAAAGACACTTATAGCCATTGCCCACCCTACAACTGCTCGATCTTTAATTATGCCCACCTACTTACTAGATAAATAATTAAGATTCTTAAACATTTTTGATATCTAGCTAAAAAATGAATTTAGCCCTTATTCTGTCAGTGGAACAGCTAAAGTGTCATAATTCGGGTCCACAAATACCACTTCTTATAAGGCCAGACACCCGTAATTAGTATTTAGCCAATTCCATTAAACTTGACAGAATCAGGAATAAATAGTATGCAAGATACAGCGATCGAATCAATTCATGCCAGGGAAATTCTCGACTCCCGTGGTCGTCCAACGATAGAAGCAGAAGTCCACCTAGCCAACGGCATCATGGGATTAGCCCAAGTTCCCAGTGGCGCATCAACAGGCAGCTTTGAAGCCCACGAACTCCGGGATGGAGACAAAGAGCGCTACGGTGGTAAAGGGGTACTCGCAGCCGTCAAAAACGTGGAAGAAAAAATTACTCCCACCCTACTAAAAATCAACGCTCTCAACCAAACCTTAGTTGATAGCAAAATGATCGAAATAGACGGCTCTCCTAACAAAAGTAACCTAGGAGCAAACGCTATCCTCGGTGTCTCCCTCGCAACTGCAAAAGCTGCGGCTAATGCTGTCGGTCTCCCACTATATCGTTATTTAGGCGGACCCCAAGCAAGTCTACTGCCAGTACCCCTAATGAACGTCATCAATGGCGGTGCCCACGCAGCTAATAACGTAGATATTCAAGAATTTATGATCGTACCTGTGGGTGCTCCTTCATTTAAAGAAGCATTGCGTTGGGGTGCAGAAGTATTCGCCACTCTCAGTGGAGTCTTAAAAGACAAAGGTTTACTGGGTGGGGTAGGAGACGAAGGCGGTTATGCTCCTAACTTAGGCTCAAACCAAGAAGCTTTAGATATATTAGTTGCAGCGATCGAAAAAGCAGGTTATAAACCAGGGGAAGAAGTAGCTCTAGCATTAGATGTAGCTGCTAGCGAATTTTACTCAGATGGTAACTATACTTATGACGGGGCAACTCATTCTCCCACTGAATTAATTGATTATTTAGCTGGTTTAGTCGAACAATATCCTATTGTTTCTATTGAGGATGGTTTACATGAGGATGACTGGGAAAGTTGGGTGCAGCTAACGGAAAAGTTAGGCAAAAAAATTCAACTGGTGGGAGACGACTTATTTGTTACTAACGCCACTCGCTTACAAAAAGGCATTGATATGGCTGCTGGTAACTCAATTTTGATTAAGCTCAACCAAATCGGTTCCCTAACTGAGACTTTAGAAACTATTGATTTGGCAACTCGGAATGGTTTCCGTTCAGTTATCAGTCACCGTTCTGGTGAAACAGAAGATACAACTATTGCTGATTTAGCTGTGGCAACCCGCGCAGGTCAGATTAAAACAGGTTCTCTGTGTCGTAGCGAACGGGTAGCCAAATATAATCGACTTTTGCGGATAGAAGATGAATTAGGCGATCGCGCTGTTTATGCAGGTAAAGCAGGTTTAGGCCCCAAAGGTCGAAATTAGGGTTAGTATAGCAGTACGTTTTTTAGTTAGGACAATAAGTATAGCTTCAAAGGCAACAGCTCCCGAAGGCAACAGAGGAATGTCCGCGCCCTTAATGCGTAGTGCTATAGTGACAAAATAATACCAATAACTAACCAATAATACCAAATTAACTAATCTAAGCTACAGTAGGGACGTTGTGTGCAACGTCCCTACTTCTCTATAGAACCAATTTGGTATCAATTCCCGCCATTACCGTTTTTTTCACTTGGCTGCGATTGAAGACCGAGGAGCCAAGTCATATCATGTCTGGTTGAATACTTACACTTTGGAGGAAGTAAGGCAGAAGGCATCCCCCCTACCCCCCTTTGAAAGGGGGGAGGCAGAGGCGGTGCGACCCCGCGTCGGCGACAGAGGTCTACTCGAAGCGCCACCTGCGGGCTAAGAGCGCAAGCCGACCTAGCACCTGGTAGCGCACTCCTGTGAGGCAGAAGGAAAGAAAAGGCAATAAGGGAGAAAGTTTTTTGATCACTGATTATCCGGACATGATATCAGGAGATAGAGGGAACAGAAGAGGGGAAAAAGGTTGAAAAATCTGACCCTCCTCAACCTCTTCTCCCCAAACTTCGCTCTCTGTTTAAAGAAGATTAATTAAATAGGTATCAAATGGGTTCTATAGAATCCATTTGATACCTATAATAATTACCATAGTTAAGTCTGATCGCGCATCAATTTTGAGGAAAAATCTGCGTATTTTGTGGAATTTTTCAGCTCTTCCCTCTTCCCTCTTCCCTCTTCCCTCTTCCCTCTTATCTTCTGATACCATGTCCGTTTAATTAGTAATTAGTGATAAAAAACTTTCTTCTCCTCTTCTTTCTTCTTCCCTCCTGACTCCTGTACGGGTGATTTCCTGCGGAATGCTGTCGCAAACGCGAATCACCCCTACTCCTTCATCGTTATTTATAAGTATTCAACCGGACATGGTATGACTCCTGACTCCTGACTCCTGACTCCTGACTCCTGACTCCTGACTCCTGACTCTTGTCTCTTGTCTCCTGACTAAAAAAACGAAAGCAGTGAACCTATCTAATTTGCAAATCATCGGCGGTAATATCTGGGCTACCTGTTAATGTGGCAAACTCAGCCCCAATACCAAACCCATTATCGCTGCCATTGGCATTATAATACAAGGCACCGTTGGTAGAATTGTAAACAATTTCAGCTTCGCTAGTAGCAGCATCATTTTCATCAGAGACAACGGCAAAATCATCTTCAGATAAACCAATACCAGCATCACTGTCTAAAGCCATGAAAGTTTTTAAGTCAAGTAAAATCCGATCTTGCCCGCTATTAAAATCAGTAATTTCATCTGTACCTATATCCTGAGCATCAAACTCATTATTAGTGTTATAGATAAATAAATCTATACTTGCTCCACCTGTCAATACATCATTACCAGAACCACCATTCAGGCGATCGCGACCAATACCACCGTCGAGAATGTCATTACCATTCCCGCCAAGCAAGATGTCAAAACCGGGACGACCTTCTAAAACATCATTACCATCGTTACCAAATAGAGTATCGTTACCATTAGCCCCTATCAGACTGTCATTTCCTTCATCACCAACAATCCGATCGTCACCAGCTAATCCATTTAAACTATCGTCTCCAGCAAAACCACGGATGTTATTGTCACCAAAACTACCGAACAGGTTATTATCGCGATTATCTGCATTAAAATCCCCATCATCTTGAGAAATTACAATCTCCGCTTCCTCCAAAACTATCTGTCCGCGCAACTCCCCACTTGGATTATCTTCTGTATGCAAGTTAACATACAGTCCGCCTGATTCTGCTGTTGCCACCTCATCTGAATTCAGAGTAAAACTACCAAAGAATATACCAGAGTCATCCTCAGTCTCAAGCACAGTCAAGTTGCGTAAAATACCACCAGTTTCACCAAATTCCCCCGAATGTATATGAACCGAACTTTGAGCATTTCCCTCTGCATCTGGAGCTCCCACTGGAGACAAATCGCTTGATAAGTCAACAAAACGACCAGATATATCTAGAGTGTTGCCAGACAAAACAGCAGTAAAACCCCCTACCGCTGGACCATTTTCGACTGGAGGAACTTCTTGAGTTTCTGTTATAGGCAGATCCGTTACTAAAATCTCCTCACTTGGGTCTCCCTCATTTAGAAGAACTTGAGCCCGTAGTTCTCCTGAATTATTATTTTCTGTGTGTAGGTTAACGTAAAGATTTCCTGACTCAACTGCCGTTATTTCCTCTTCTGTTAGAGTAAAATCTCCAAAAAAGCCTCCTGAACCATCACCATTATCAAAAACATCAAAGTTACGAATAATCGGACCACCGGAATTAGCTGCTGCTTGATGTAGGTGTATGGAACTTTGAGAATTTCCTTCTGAGTCTTCATCACCTACAAGGAATAAATCGCTGGATAAGTCAGAAAAAGTTCCTTCTATTTGTAAGTTATTACCATCAAGAAACACATTTATCGCACCTTCAGCCGGACCATCCGGGATTGGTGGTACTTCAAAGGTTTCTGACATGGGCAAGTTGAAGGCATTAGTTAGTTCCAAATCATTTAGAATAACTTGGCCACGCAGTTCTCCGCTTTGATTATCTTCTGTGTGGAGGTTGACATACAATCCATCTGTTTCTGCTGCTTGTATCTCTGTATCTGTGAGAGTAAAAAAACCGTTAAATGTACCGGAACTGTCGTCATCTTCAAGTACAGTTAAGTTGCGAATAATACCGCCTGTCTCACCTGCTGCTCCCAAATGGATATGAATCGAACTTTGAGGATTTTCCTCAGAGTCTGGATCTCCCACTGGAAATAGAGGGCTGGATAGTTCCTCAAAAATGCCCCCTACCGTCAAGAAATTATCAGATAGGATAACATCAAACTCCCCAGAAGCTGGTCCATCTGCCACAGGCGGAACTTCCTGTGATTCGGACATGGACAAAGAAAGATTTGCAAAGTTTTCTAATAGATAAGTAGTCATTGTAATAAACCTTCATCAAAATTAAATTTTTGAAGTTAAGTAGAGCGTGTTGACTACTCCCCGGACTTAAGTCACGGAGATTCTAAGTAGATACTACGCAACACCGATAAATCCGTGTTGCGTAGTATCTACTTAGCTGACCAAAGATATATTCTGATGTCGGACAAGTCCAAGTGCCCCTACACAGTCGGCTTAAGTTTAACCCTAAGCTTTCTGCTTACTTTTCTAGTCAAAATAGCACAGGACAACTAAAGTTGTCTAGTCTAAACGACTCGCTTGTTTTCATCCCCCGGTTAAAACACGGGAGCCTTCAACGTCGCTTTTCGGTAAATTTTCTGCGTTATATTTCCAATTAAAAATCTGCTCAAAGGTCACTGAGATTAGTGACTTCAGGCGTTTTGTGACCAAATATGCAACGTCTTTTTTTTAGCTTGCTCTACTTAGTTAGTAGGAATAATAACACAATGGGACTACTTAACTTGTTAAACCCAACTAAGCTAAATGTTCCCAAGCTTCATGCAGAATCTCACTTAACAACTCTCTTTGAGTCATATCTAGTAGATTATCGTCGGCGAGAATCTCGGCTTGAAGTTCATTGATGGACTTTCCTTGGGAACGAGCAACATTAATTACACCAGCCATAGCAGCAGCTACGAGTTCCTCGTTAATTGGCTGTTGTCGTAAAGCCATTACTTCTTCAGAATTTGTAGGTATAGGATAATTCATAATAGTAAAATTACTTTTTTTGTCTATTTTTGATTGTGTAACTACTCTTTTGACTTAGGCAAAACTATACTCTAGCCCATCGCCAAATACAGATAAATTAGTCTTCTCCCTAAATAAATAGAAGTAATTTATACAAATACTATCCAAATGAATATATCTCTTGGGTGTACTTAGTGCGAAAAAATATTGTAAACTTTAGGTCAAATTAAAATAGTATGAATAATACTAGCATATTTTCAAATATTGTCAACTAATACTGAGAAACTAATTAGTCACTTAAAACAGCAAATGAAAGAAATCCTTTACCTAGAAATACCAACACCAGAGACAAAGATGGTCTGTAAGTGGTTACAGCATCAATTTGAGCCAGGGATCGGCGAAAAGATGATTACCCCAGATGGCTTTGTTTTGAATTTTTCTGATGACAATACTCAAGAAATATCGGTCTTTGTCTGGTCATTACAGAGAACTACTTATCTGAAAGTCTTTAGCACAGGAAATATATCCTCAATACAAAGACAATTTACTCAGAATTTAACTAATAGCTTGAGAAAAGAATTTCCCCTAAATTATCCAGAGCCACCAAGTATTGATTTATCAAATCAGTCAATTTTTGCAGCTCTAGAATCTGATTATCCTCTCACAGTCAAATACTTTCAAAAAATGCCTCAAGGAGAATATGACCTGAAGCGTTTATATTGGTGGGAAAAACGTTGGCGTGAAGGAGTTAAAAATCCTCAAAAACCAAAACAAGTAATCTCTAAAAAAGCAGTGGGAGCTAATAATAATTCTGCGGAATATGACTTAATTTATGTTGGTGGGGCTCTGGGAGTTATTCATGCAGCAGTAATGGCAAGATTAGGATACAAAGTATTATTATTAGAACGTTTGCCTTTCGGTAAAATGAATCGAGAATGGAATATTTCTCGCTCCGAATTGCAAAGTTTAATTGACCTTGGTTTATTTACTGCTGTAGAAGTAGAAAGTTTCATTGCTAGAGAATACAAAGACGGATTTAATAAATTTTTTGATGCGAATAATCCTCCTTTTGCTAAAGCTAAAGTTCTTCATACCCCTACAGTTTTAAATGTGGCATTAGACTCAGAAAAATTACTACATTTGTGTGGGGTGAAATTGCAAGAAGCCGGTGGGCAAATTTTAGATGAAACAGAATTTATTAAAGCTGAAGTTGAAGCAAAAAAAGTTGTGGTTTACACTCAAAATTTGCTTAGTCAAGCCGAACACATTTTCTCTGGGCGTTTATTAGTCGATGCAATGGGTAGCGCTTCTCCTATTGCTTGGCAGTTAAATGGAGGTCGTGCTTTTGATAGTGTTTGTCCTACAGTGGGAGCCGTGATTGATGGTGGATTTGAACCGGGTGTTTGGGATTCAAATTATGGAGATGTTTTGAATAGTCATGGTGATATTTCTCGCGGTAGACAATTAATTTGGGAATTGTTTCCTGGTGCTGGTAATGAGTTGACGATTTATTTATTTCATTATCATCAAGTTCATCCTGAAAATCCTGGCTCTTTGTTGGAAATGTATGAAGATTTTTTCTCTATTTTGCCAGAATATCGACGCTGTGATATGGATAAGTTAGTCTGGAAAAAACCAACTTTTGGTTATATTCCAGGGCATTTTAGTATTAAGGGTAGCGATAGGAAGGTTGCTTTTGACCGTTTAGTTTGTATTGGTGATGCGGCCTCTCTCCAGTCTCCTTTGGTATTTACTGGTTTTGGTTCTTTGGTGAGAAATTTGCCTCGGTTAACTGAACTTCTAGATACTGCTTTAAAATACGATTTACTTAATGCCGATCGCTTAAATAAAATTCGTGCTTATCAAAGTAATGTGGCGATTACTTGGTTATTTTCTAAAGGGATGATGGCACCAACTGGTAAATTTTTACCTCCCCCAAAAATCAATTCTATATTAAATACGTTTTTTGGTTTATTAGTAGAGGAAGCACCAGAGGTAGCAGATACTTTTATTAAAGACCGGGCTAGTTGGTTTACTTTTACAAGACTTGCTCTAAAAGCAGCTAGGAAAAATCCTTATCTTTTATTATGGATTTTGGATTTTATCAACTTTCAAGAAATATTACTTTGGACGATTAGTTATATCAATTTTACTTTGTTTACTGTGGTAAGTTGGTTATTAGGATGGTTGCCTAGTTTTGCTCGTCGGATTCAACCTTGGTTAGAATCTCGTTATCCTGGTTTATGGTTTTGGTTATTGGCTAATAGTTATGCTTTAACTTACAATGTTGGTGAAATTCAAGCAGAGTTTAAACTCAAAAAGTCAAAGCTTAGTATGCAAAATTAGAC
>JBARXI010000088.1:0-3271 GCA_049647275.1 Microcoleaceae cyanobacterium | reverse complement strand
CATAGTAGGACGATCGTAACACAACCCTACACACTTGTGTAGGGTACTACGGGATCGATCCCGTGGCTCATATTTCACCCAGGGGTTAAAACCGCCTGGCTCTCATCTTCAACTCAAACTTTTGTAGGATAACTTAAATAATTAAGAGTTTTGACTTAGAAATATCCTGATTAATGATTCATAATATAGCTTATAGCTGAATTCAATATATAACTCAACGACATACATATAATTATAGAAGAGTTCTAACAAATCTCGGCTGCCTGTGTCCTATTGGTTATTTGCTTATGCTGAAAACATTAACTTAATTAGTTTAACTATGCGTATTCTGATTTATTCCTACAACTATAGCCCAGAGCCAATTGGTATTGCCCCCTTGATGACAGAATTGGCAGAGGGTCTTGTGAAACGTGGCTATGAGGTTCGTGTTGTCACAGGTATGCCAAATTATCCAGAGCGTATAATTCACTCTAAATACAAAGGTAAGTTTTTCCTAACTGAAAAAATTAACGGTGTCACTATTCAGCGTAGTTATATCCACGTCAAACCACAACCCGGGGTATTGGCTAGATTAATGTTGGATGGTAGCTTCATTATTTCTAGTCTTTGGCAACTTTTCAATGGTTGGCAACCAGAGGTGATTTTTGCGACTATTCCACCTTTGTTAACTCCTTTGCCACTTAGTTTTTACAGTTTTTTTTGTAATTGTCCTATCGTTTTTAATATTCAAGATATTGTTTCTCAAGCTTCTATTCACGTTGGGTTGGTCAAAGAAGATAGTTGGATAATTCGTTTAGTTCAAGTAGTGGAAAGAATGGCCTATCAAAATGCATCTAAAATTAGCGTCATTGCTGAAGGTTTTATCCGTAAACTAGTTGACCAAGGTGTTCCTAAAAGTAAAATTATTCATATTCCTAATTGGGTAGATTTAAACTTTATTAAACCAGGGAAAAAAAATAATTTTTTTCGGACTAAACATCATCTTGAGGGCAAATTTGTAGTTTTATATTCTGGGAATATTGCTTTAACTCAAGGATTAAAAATAGTTATTAAAGCGGCAGCTAGGCTTAAGCATATACCTGAAATTGCTTTTGTAATTGTAGGAGCAAAAGATGCTCTAGGTGATTTAGAGGAATATCGTAAAAAACAGGCAGCAGAGAATGTACTTTTACTTCCTTTTGTACCGCGAGAAAAGTTACCAGAAATGTTATCTGCTGCTGATATTGGGTTAGTGGTACAGAAAAAGAATGTTACTCAATTCAATTTACCTTCCAAAATTCCTATTATACTTGCAAGTGGTCGCCCAATAGTCGCTTCTGTTCCAGATACGGGTACAGCAATGACAGTGGTCAAAGAAAGTAACGGTGGTATTGTTATACCTCCTGAAGATGATCGGGCTTTGGCAGAAACTATTGTAGAGCTATATACAAATCCCGATAAAGTAAAAAAATTAGGTCAGCAAGGTAGAAAATATGCAGAAGATAATTTTGGTTCTAAAGATGCCTTGGATGATTATGAGCGTTTATTTTCTACTCTAGTATCTCCAGAAAAAGAGATAAAAAGTTTAAAAGCTTTGACTAAATAATTAGAGCTTTCTGATTAATTCTAAAAGCATTGAAAGATAAAAGCTACAGCCTTTTAGGAGCGAAAATCTTGCACTTTATTTAGCTCCTAAAAGCTTACTTTTTGAGCTTTTTGAGCAAACCTAGGGCGAAAAATCCACCATACTATTATTTCTCCTGACTTCTCTTCGATCCTCATTCCTCCTAATGACTGTAGGGGGCAATTCATGAGATCCTACGACTGACTCCTACCCTTCATCAAAAGACTTTTTCAGCAAACCCTAATTATATTTAGTAGAAAAAATAATAACTCCCCTCTTGAATGCAATATTTGTAGAGGGGAGAAAGTTTAGTAAATAGGATATATATAGAAATATATTTCCTATTTACTAGCTGCTTTAACGAATTTCTCTACTAATGGCATTACTTGATCGACATCCTTCCAGCCAAGTATTTCAGTAACCTTTTTTTCTAGATTTTTGTAACTTCTGAAAAACTCAGCAATTTCTTCTAGTCGATGAGGTGCTATATCTTTAAGAGACTTAACTTGGGTATAACGAGGGTCTTTGTCTGGAACACAGAGAATTTTTTCGTCACGATCGCCTCCGTCAATCATTTCTAACATCCCAATGGGTCGTGCTGGAATAACGCACCCTGGAAATGTTGGTTGATCCATCAATACCATTCCATCAAGGGGGTCTCCATCATCTGCCAGAGTATTTGGAATAAATCCATAATCATAGGGATACTGTACAGAAGAATAAAGTACGCGATCTAGGGCAAAAGCTTGTAAATCTTTGTCAAACTCGTATTTATTTTTACTTCCGGCAGGAATTTCGATCAAAACATTGATTAGTCCTGGTTTTGGTTGAGCTGGAATTAGCGATAAATCCATAAAAATTTCTCCATCTTCACTAAAAGTATATCAAGGGACCTGGCTTAATTTAAAATTTTTACTTAAAGTTAGGTTTACCAAGATATTCTTTTCTTGGTTTAGCTAGGTGACTTGCTAAAGCACCACTTTACTTTTAAGTAGCAATTCTCTTGCCAGATTTGTACCCTGATGCGTGTCCCACAGTATCATATTTACAGGGGAATTAATCTAGATTGGCAGAAAAAAAATTAACAGACCCTATCAATTAATCTTCCTTCTATAATAGTTTTGTCTGTAAACACCTCAAAATACCCAATCTCGTTATACCAAATTCAAAAAAGGTCGTTATATTATTAATCTGTGATTCTTAACCACCATCACAAAACTGTGTAGCAATATTTTATTAAAATGGTATTAAAAAAACAAATCCATCAAAAATAAATAATTTATTTGCCCATAGATTCCCGACAATTACTGTTAGTCAAAAAGATAAATCTAGGCTTTCTAGATCGTTAACTGAATTCCTATCAAATTAGGAAAGTGAAATATCCAACACCAAAGATGTCACTTATAGTGTAAAATATATGGCTTAAACAGCCAATTCCTCCAGAATCCGAAAACTTTCTTAGTCTTATATCATGTCCGGATAATTAGTGATAAAAAACTTTCTCCTCTTCTTCTTTTTTCTCCTCTTTTTCTCCTCTTTTTCTCCTCTTTTTCTCCTCTTTTTCTTGCCTCCTGACTCCTGCCTCCTGACTCCTGCCTCCTGCCTCCTGCCTCCTGCCTCCTGACTCCTAACTCCTAACTCCTGACTCCTGACTCCTGACTCCTGTAG
>JBARXI010000087.1:0-6062 GCA_049647275.1 Microcoleaceae cyanobacterium | reverse complement strand
TCAATTAAACGAGTGGAAATCCTGGGTGCGTTGCAAAAGCAATTGCCTGAAGTATTTGCCAATGGAATTAAAACTCAGATGGAAAAATTGACTAGGGTGAAATCTCTTAATAGTTTAGCTGAAACCATTGCAAGTATTGCGACTCCCTTAGACAAAAATGAGAGCTTGGGAAAGTCTCTACGGTAGGGAAGTCTGCCATTGCCTCCTTACCGCGTTATTTGATGCAGCCTCAGAATGCTCCTGCGCTCGCACAGCCATTAACGTTGTCTCATGGTCTATTTCTGATTACAGAAGACTCAATGGGTGTTGCAGATTTTGTAGCTGTCAGCTTGCAACAACAGGGAGTTATTCCGGTGATTCTCAAGTCAGATACTCTGCTCAACCCCAAACAACTTGCTCAGGAATTTGAGCAATTGTGTCAAACTCACGGGCCTGTTACCGGAATTCTGCATTTGGCTGCCCTAGCTCCCCTCGCAATACCGGAGTCTTTAACTCAATGGCGTACCTACACAGCAATTCATGCAAAAAGTTTATTCCAACTCCTGCATCTGTGTAGCATCGACCCGAATTGCTGCCAACACCTCTGTTATGTATTGTCGGCTTCCTTATTAGGTGGATACTTTGGTCGTCAAGGAGACCGTCTCCAGGGGTTAGCCACTGGTGGAGCAGGCTTAGGTTTGCTCAAAACTCTGGTGTTAGAGCAACCAGACATTCATGTTAAAGGAATTGATTTCGATCCGAGTCTTTCTCAAACTGAAATTGCTCGGCTGCTCGTACAGGAGTTACTCTCATCTGACGGTCGAATAGAAGTGGGGTATCCCCATGGCGATCGGACAATTTTCAAAACAGTGCCTGCACCTATTACTTCCGAAGCTCCGGTGTGGCTCGATCCTCAATCTGATTGGGTGGTGTTAGTGACAGGAGGTGCGAGAGGAATTACTGCTGAAACCATATCCACTTTGGCATCATTTAAGTTGAAACTGGTAATTGTGGGTCGCTCTGACTACGCTGAAACTGAAGACCCCCGCATTCAAGGAATAGAAGATATTCCCAGTCTGCGGAAAGTCTTGCTACAACAAGCAATAGCAGAAGGATTTTCTCCCACTCCAGTTCAAATTGAACAACAGATTAAACAGATTCGGCGCGATCGCGATATCCGTTCTAACCTAGCTCGGTTTCGCCAACAAGGTGCAACCGTGGAATACATTAGCAGCGATGTCAAAAATCCAATTGAACTAAATAACTTAGTGACGGAAATTTACAGTCGTTACGGTCGTCTTGATGGAGTCATTCATGGCGCGGGGATAATTGAAGACAAGTTAATTATAGATAAAACTCTTGACTCCTTTGGGCAGGTTTTTGATACTAAAGTTGACAGCACTTTTCTCCTGAGTCAGTGTCTACGAGCAGATTCATTAAAATTCTTTGTCCTCTTCAGTTCCGTTGCCGGACGTTACGGTAACAAAGGTCAAAGTGACTACGCTGCTGCGAATGAAGTGATTAATCGCTTGGCCTGGCAACTCAGTCAACAATGGCTCCAAACTCGTGTGCTTGCAATTAATTGGGGTCCATGGGATACCACTGGCATGGCAACGGAGGAGGTCAAACGCAAATTTAGAGAACAGGGAGTTATTCCGATTCCTCTAGAAGCAGGGTCTCAATTTTTCCTAGAAGAATTGCAACGAGGCGATCGAGAACATTGTGAAGTCATTGCTGGAACGGGGCCATGGGAGAAACACGAACAAGAGATTGCTCGACGCAATCAATTACCAGCTCTGGCATTTATCGGTAATTCAACTCCGGAGTTACAAGCTGATGGCACGGTGGTTTTGGAGCATACTTTTGCTGTGGAACGGGAGCCATATTTAGCCGACCACTGTTTGGATGGGCGACCTGTCGTTCCGGCTGCTGTTGCTTTAGAATGGTTAGCCGAATTGATTCAAACAGCTTGGCCAGAATGGAGAGTAGCCCAAATTCGTAATTTTCGAGTTCTGCGAGGTATCGTACTGAATCAGTCGGAGGGATGTTTAGTCCGCCTGCAGGCTCGTGCTTCCACCCATGGGGATGCTGAAGGATTGACTGCCACTGCTGAAATCCTCGATCCAGTCAGGCAAATTCCTTATTATCGAGCTACTGCTTGGCTACAACCTGAGTTAAGCCCCTCACCTCTAGTCGAACATCTAGAGCCAATATTAGAAAATCCTTTAGAACCCAGTGAAGCGTATCAAAATTACCTATTTCATGGTAAAAGGTTCCAATTAATTACGGCGATCGGGGGTGCTAATTCCCGTGGAATTGATGCTCAAATTCAGCCTAGCTCCTTAGTCACTTGGCTGCAGCGGAAGTCCTCTGCTGGAAGTTGGTTGTTCGATCCAGGTATGATTGACACCGTTCCACAATTAGCCATTATTTGGACTCGAATTCAACTAAACACCACTGCCCTCCCTTCTAATTTCGGTTGCGTAACTCGCTACTCAGCCTCCCTTTCTCCTAAACCTTTACGGGTGGCATTCAGAGTGCAACAGGCTAATGAACACAGCCTGACCTACGATGCCGTTTTGTTTGATGCTAAAGGCAATATTCATTTCCAACTTGAAGGAATGGAAGGCACTTGCAATTCCCAACTTAACCGCTTGGCAAAATCGTCAGGAATCTCTATCTAGGGTTTGCTGAAAAAGTCTTATGAGTGAGGGGAGGAGTCAGGAGTCAGTAGGGGTAATATCATGTTCGGTAAAACAGTTATAATTAGGCTCGTAGTTGGGCTTTAGCCCTAATCGTAAGTATTGTAAGGGCTAAAGCCCAACTACAAACAAAAATTTTATTATAAGTAATTATCCGTTAGCGTAGCTCCCCCGGAGGGGGAACATGATATAATTCATGTTTGCGGAGCATTCCGGAGGAAATTACCCCTACAAAAGAAAAAATTTATAGATGCTTTGCATAAGTCCTGAGATTTATTCACTTTGGTCGCAATGACAAATTTTCAACCGGATTCTATCTGAGAAGAACAACCCAATAACTGACTGGTTTCCAAAGGAGGAATTTTAGATGATTAATGTACAACCACAAACAACTGATGTTGCAATTATTGGAATGTCTGCTCTGTTTCCTGGTGCTTCAGACCTAAAGACCTATTGGCAAAATATTATCAACCGGGTCAGTGGGATTAAAGAAGCTCCGGAGGCTTGGGTTCGTAATTATTTTGACCCAGATTCAACGGAAAATGACCGAATTTATAACCGCAAAGGAGGGTTCATCGGGGATATAGCAGAATTCAATCCCCTAGAATTTGGGATTATGCCGAACTCCGTAGATGGAGGCGAACCCGTACACTTTTTGGCACTGAAGTTAGCACGGGATGCTTTTGCAGATGCAGGATATTTAGACCGACCGTTCAACCGTGACAAAACTGGAGTTATTTTAGGTAGGGGAACCTATGTCAACCGCGCCTACAATTCTCTAATGCAGCATGGTTTGGTGGTGGATCAAACCTTAGATATAATTCGTCAGCTTTTACCCCAGTTAGCCGACTCAACCATCGCTAATATCCGCCAAAACTTGAAGGAAAGTCTACCGCCTTTTACTGCTGAAATGGCTCCGGGACTTTCTCCCAATGTTTTAACCGGTCGTATTGCTAACCGATTTGACTTGAAGGGGCCGAACTATATTGTCGATGCTGCCTGTGCTTCTAGTTTAATTGCTCTGGAACTCGGAATTTCAGAATTACAGAGTGGTCGCTGCGATTTGGTGCTCACCGGAGGAGCTCAAGCTTCGACACCACCTCAAATTCATATGATTTTCTGTCAACTGGGAGCTTTGTCTCGGTCTCAAATTCAGCCTTTTGCTGAGACAGCAAATGGAACTTTATTGTCGGAAGGATTAGGAATGTTATTGCTGAAGCGGTTAGCCGATGCTGAACGGGATGGCGATCGGATTTATGCTGTGGTTAAGGGTGTGGGAACTTCAAGTGATGGCAAAGCTTTAGGATTATTAGCCCCCCGACCAGAGGGAGAAATATTAGCCCTCCAGCGAGCTTATGAGAAAAGTGGGATCGATCCAGGAACAATAGGGTTAATTGAAGCTCATGGCACAGGAATACCCTTGGGCGATCGGACTGAAATTAATTCTCTGACTCAAGTATTTGGTTCCAGACAACATCTGCCTCACTGTGCTATAGGTTCAGTCAAATCGATGATCGGTCATTGTTTACCAGCAGCCGGGGCGGCCAGTTTGATTAAAACAGTCCTCGCGCTCTATCACAAAGTTTTACCACCCACATTGTGCGATCGGATAAATTCCGATTTAGAGATTTCGCAAACTCCCTTTTATCTCAATACAGAGACCAGACCTTGGATTCAAGGAGAACGGCCTCGACGGGCTGGGGTGAATGCCTTTGGTTTTGGCGGTGTCAATGGTCACGCTGTCCTAGAAGAGTATCAGCATCAGACCCCAACTTATCTAAACCTCCAGTATCAATGGCCTACAGAACTAGTGGTATTGGTGGCAGATAACAGGCAAGAATTAATCGAAAAAATTCAGCAGGTGCAGCAGATCATTGAGATACAACCTGAAATTGCTCTGGCAGGATTGGCTCGTACCCTTAATCCTCGGCAGCCTCATGGTCAGGAACGTTTAGCAGTTGTCGCTAAGGATTTATCAGACTTGCAACAAAAGCTGACTCAAGCCCTAGAAAAACTGACTTCAGCTTCTGAGTCTTTCCAAACCAGAAAGGGGATTTACTATGCAACGGGAGGTAATCTCGCAGCCCAGGAGCGTGTAGCCTTTTTGTTCCCTGGAGAAGGGTCTCAATATCCCAATATGTTGGCAGACCTGTGTTTGCATTTCCCTGTTGTACGTTCTTGGTTTGACTTTTTAGATCGAACCTTTGCACCATCCCGAAACATTCCTCCCAGTCATTTCATTTTTCCGCCCCCGACCAGTTTGACTGAGGCAGAACAACAAATGGCTCAAGAGCAGCTATTTCATATGGATGTAGCTTCAGAAACTGTGTTCACTGCTAATTTGGCGATGCACGAGCTGCTCAAACACCTAGGGGTCAAAGCGACTGTGATGCTAGGTCATAGTACGGGGGAAAATTCTGCCCTCATTGCCTCTGGAACAGTGCGTCTCAACACTCGCCACCCATTGGGAGAGAATATGCGCTATCTCAACCATATTTATCGAGCATTAGTCGCAGCCGATCGAATTGCCAAAGGGGTATTGTTGAATGTAGGGGCGGTAGATATATCTGCCCTTGATGCTTTAGTTACCGAATATCAAGGACAGCTCCACTTAGCAATTAAGAATTGCCCAAATCAAGCGATTCTCTTCGCAGATGAAGCAATTATTCAGGAAGTTCAGGAGCGACTCCAGCAACTAGGAGCTATTAGTACCCGTCTTCCCTTCGATCGAGCCTATCATACTCCCCGTTTTGCAAATGTTAGTACCGCTTTTCGAGCATTTTACGATCGCCTAGAAGTTGGCCCTGGAGAGACGAGTCTTTACAGTTGTGCGATCGCAGACCAATTCCCGGCCGAACCGGAAGCAATTCGGGAGTTGGCAACCCAACAGTGGTCTGGTCAAGTTCGGTTTTGGGATACAATTGAGGCTTGCTATCAACGAGGAATTCGCACTTTTGTAGAAGTGGGACCCAACCGCAATCTCACAGGCTTTGTTCAAGATATTTTGCGCGATCGCCCTCACCTAGCTCAACCCAGTAATATTCAAAACCAGTCCGGTTTGACTCAATTGCAGCATCTTTTAGCTAATTTATGGATTCAAGGAGCTGAACTCAACCTAGACTATCTGTACCGCAACCGAGAGGTACGAACAATCGATTTGGATGCCAGTTTGGTTGCAGAACCTCCTAAACCTAAAATGTTGCTGGATTTGACTATGCCGATTATGCGTTTAGAACCGGAGTTGCTCCAGCAGATTCAGGCTGAAGTACAAGCACAACCATCTTCTGTTTTTAAAACTGAGTCTAGTCAAACTTTGCTGCCACAACCTGAAGAATATTCAACGCCAGAAAATCACAAAATAGCATATTCCGATCATCCAGC
>JBARXI010000086.1:0-4559 GCA_049647275.1 Microcoleaceae cyanobacterium | reverse complement strand
TTTATAATAAACAACGCTCTTGTTTACAATCTCAATTAAAAACCCACCATAATAAATATCATTCTCATCGGTTAAAAAAATTAACTCACAAACGAAATTGTCGAGTAGAAAACTATCTCCATACAGCTAGTTTTAGAGTAATAGATTGGTGTGTAAACCATGAAATAGGAATCTTAATTATCGGGCAGAATCAAAATTGGAAACAAGAGATAAAATTAGGGAAAAAGAACAATCAACAATTTGTGAATATCCCTCATTATAAGTTAATAGAAATGTTAAAATATAAAGCCCAATGAAAAGGAATAAAAGTAATAATAACAGAAGAATCTTATACATCTCAATCAAGCTGTTTAGATGGAGATGATTTACCAAAATATGGAGAGAAAAAGCGGTGCGACCCCGCTTGGCGCGCAAGACGCAAGCGGTCAGAACCCGCGGGGCGCGACAGACGCACCTGGTAGCTGACCAAGAGAGCGGTGCGACCCCGCGTCGTCTTACGGCGCTAGGGAACGCGCACTCCTGTGAGGGAATGCGCACCAAGAGAACCGAAATTTAGTGGAAAAAGAGTAACAAGAGGCTTGTATCAAACCAGGGAAAAGAAATTATTAAATGCAGATGTAAATGGGTCGTTAAACATTATTAAAAAAGTAATTCCTGATGTCTTAGACCAAGGAATAAAGGGTTTGCCGTTTAACCCTGTAGTGCTTGACCCACTTGCGTTTGACTAAGCTTTTAGACTTTTGAGTAAGTTTGAGTAAGTTTAGTTGAGCGGTAAAGGAATGTACTCAATATGCTTTCCCTCCATCTCCTGAGGAGGTCCTCCGGCAGTCCTGACGAATGGTACAAAACGCCAATCGCGGACAAAGAGACCATTCAGGGGTTCTATCGCAAGAAACGAGTTGGGGTCGGACATAGACTGATGATGAACCGTAAAATGCCAGAAATGCTTTTCCTACTGTTAAAAAGTCCCTAGCTGTATTTTTAGATTTTTCACAAATCATTTAGGATTGCTATAACACCTAAAAATATGCCTGCTTCAAAAATCATTAATTACTTTCATTAACTCTTGCGGTTGCTCAACCAAAACATCTGGCTCATACTCAGACAATGCTTCTCTAGAATTAAACCCCCAAGTCACAGCTATTACTTTGATTTTCGCTTTTTTAGAAGCATTAACATCTCTAGTTTCATCTCCAACATATACCACTTTTTCTGGGCTAATATTCTCTGCTTTTAGATATTTTCTCAACACTCTATGTTTACCAAAAAGACTTGTGCCTGAAACTATAAAATCAAAAATCAACAAATCATATTTCTGCAAGACAAACTCTACATTTTCTTTGCTATTAGAAGTAATTATTCCCAATTTATAACCTTGACTTTTCAGTTCTAACAAAATCTCTTTAATTTCGGCAAATAACCTCACATCATCAATTTCTTTTTGAAACTCTTTTCTAATTCTTCTCAGTAAAAAAGGTAGTTTGAAAATAGATATTCCTGATTGATTAATCATTTCCAAGGGGCTTAATTTTTCAATTTCTGGGATTTCTTCCTTCTTGGCTTGTTTATATCCAAATTCAACTGATAGACGATTTGCGAGGGCAAAAATTATATCAAAAGTATCTGCTAATGTGCCATCAAAATCAAAAATAACTACTTCGATCATTGATTATATAATTTTCCCTAATTGGTCATTGATTATATTATTAATTATTGGTGATTATTGCTGTTTATTGGCAGTAGATTTATATTTGATAAATCAATAAATATCTGGGAGTAGATAATTTTAATTTTGACTTAATTTAAAGATTAGCACGGGCATTTCGTCGCAACATTTCCGGCTTAATACGTCGTAGTGCCGAAGCTGGAAACTGCTGATTCCAATCTTGTTCTGATATCTCTGCTAGTTCTGTTAATTTAGGAGCTAAATTCCCTGGATAGGGATGAAATTCAACTATATCAGTTTCTTGAGCAAATCGTTGATTCCAAGGACAAACATCTTGGCAAATATCACAACCTGCAACCCAACCTTGCAAATTTGATTTAATATCTTCAGGCAGTTCAGCATCCCTATTTTCAATTGTATGATAAGCAATACAACGATTCGCATCAATCACAAAAGGTTCTACAATTGCATTAGTGGGACAAGCTTCCAGACAACGAGTACAACTGCCACAGTGTTGAGTATGGTGGCGATCGCTCTTCAACTCTAGATTAGTTAGCACTTCCCCCAAAAATACCCATGAACCATATTCTCTAGTAATCAAATTACCATTTTTTGCTATCCAGCCCAAACCTGCTCGCTCGGCCAATACTTTCTCTGGCACGGGGCCAGTATCTACATAGTACTTGCTTAAAATTCCCTCTTCTTGTTCTTGGAGCCAGTTGGCCAGAGCTTTTAACTTTTTCAGGATGACTTTGTGATAATCCCGGCCCCACCCATAGCGAGAAATTTTACCAACTGTAGGGCTTTCAGAATGTTGATGTGGCGTGTAATAGTTGAGAGCCAAGCAAATGACTGACTCCACCTCTGGCATAACCCGCTTTAAATCTTGACGTTGGGGATTGGCCATCCATCCTAAGTCTGCTTGATAACCTTTATCCAACCATGCTTGTAATCTTTCTGTTTCCGGCCCTAACTCATTTACTGAAGCTATCCCTACCTTGTGAAATCCCAATTCTAGGGCTTTGTGTTTGACTTGACTACTGCTAATGGGGGATTTCATAGCGGTGGTTAATTTCTATAATTTTTATCAATCTCATAAAATTTATGCTTTTTTTTAGCGCACATTACTCAAACTGTCTAGTGATGTAGAACAGCAATAGCACAAATTTTCCATAATACTTTTGAAAATGTTAAATTTGTAAAGTTTATTTGCATTTTTTCACAAAAAGTTACATAATGTGGAGCAAGGAGGTAGAGATTTGCAAGGCCATTCCATTCAGGATTGGTGATGATACATATAAATCTCTAAATTGCAGACATGACTTATACTGCTGAATCAGCTAAAGTTTTTATTGGTAGCGACCCCAAGGCTGTTGCTACAACTACAGCTCAATTCAACTCTAATAATAAAGGAGTCCCGCATTATAATCTTTGATTTAATGTCGGGAGGAATTTATAAGCAATACTAATATCTGTTTCATAGCTATTCTTTCACCTATTGAAGTATAATAGAGCCATCAAACTGATAACTACTATATCTTGTAAGTTGAAGGTTGCTCCAGAAATGGCAAAAGAGATAGATGCCACGATGGAAAGTTTTGCTGCTGCCTGTCAGTATGTTCACGATAATACTGATAAGAAGTTGACAAATAGAGTGGCAATGCAATCTTTAATGTACGATACAGTTATAGAAAAGTTTCAGTTATCAGCACAAGCAACAATTCATGACTATTAGAAGAGTATGTGCTAACAGGAAAACATCTAAAACCAATAAGATTAAAAAGGAATCAGATTTAACTTTTACTCCAACGTCTGTAGATTATGATAGCAGAACTTTTAGCCTAGATATAAGGCTATGGGTTGTAAGTTTAAAGCTACTAACTAAAAGGACAAAGCTTGAACTACTTATTGGTAATTATCAACGTGGAATATTAAAGGGTAGTAAGCCTAAATCCGCTGTACTTAACAAGAGGAAAGATGGCGCTTACTACATAAATATTCATGTTGACAACATTACCCCTGACCCAACAAAGACAAATAAAGTAATTGGTATTGATTTGGGTAGGACAGATATAGCATCAACAGCCTCCTGCGGAGGAACTTTCCTATCGGAATGCTGCGCAAACGTTATCAGAAGGTGAATCATGGTCAGGTAAAAACATAACAAATAAAAGAAATCATTATTCCAAAATGAGAGCAGTTCTACAACAGAAAGCATCCAAAGGCACTCGTAGCAGTCGAAGGAGATGTCGGCAGTTACAGCAACGGTTATCGGGTAAGGAACGGCGCTTTCAGAAACATATTAATCACGAAATTACAGCTTATTTGGTCAAGAAAGCAGCGACAAATAAGTTTTCCATTGCCATTGAAGATTTAACTAATATTAGGCAAAGAACTAACCAGCAACGTCGAAGCAAGAAAGAACGTAGATTGTCTAATAACTGGGCATTCTATCAGTTTCGGATGTTTCTAACTTATAAATGCGTGTTGCATGGAGTTAAGTTGATATTAGTTAATCCAGCTTATACTAGCCAAACTTGTCATAAATGTTTGCATATTCATCCCACGAAAGGTAAATCATATCGAAATGGAAAAGATTACTATTGCAAGCATTGTGGATGGAAAGGAGATGCTGATTACAATGGAGCCAAAAATATAGCTGCTTTGGGGCTGAGTGTAAACCAACCTGGAGGCTTCTGGCTGTCTTGTGAAGTTAGTAATCTTGAGTTTGTACCAAGACAACTAACTTTATGGGATATGCTGGAGGGTGCGATTCGTTAGCCTAAAATAAGCACTCAAAAGCTTATGGGACGGTAATTCTGGCTCATTTGCCAGGAAAACTGATTACATTTCAGGTGAGAGACCTGCCCTCAGATGCAGAGGTGAAAGCATA
>JBARXI010000085.1:0-10114 GCA_049647275.1 Microcoleaceae cyanobacterium | reverse complement strand
GAAAAAGCGCTGAACATCTTGAAAATTCGTGAGCTGATGCAGCCATTTTTTTCACAATTTTTGTCAGGGATTGATGATAAAGTTTTCAATTTTAAAATTAAAAGCTGAAACCTATAATTAAAACTGTTGAGATATCTATTACCTGTCGGAAGTCGTTTAGGGTGAGCCGGCAGACTTATTAATTTGATATCTCTCGATCATCATGGCAGCAAAATTTACTAGATTTGTGGCTTTCTCAGATCGAAAATTGCGGAAGCCTTTGCTGTGTAAAGCTTGTAACTATCGAAAGACGCAAATGAGGGATTTTTTCAATCTATTTAACGACAAGTCTATTATTTTCGTAGGGCTTGACTTATAGGGGTTTGCTCTCAACTCATCCCTACAGAGTTTTTCGTTGAAGATGATATCCTGGCGGTTTTTCACCCCTGGAGCAAACATGAGCCACGGGATTTATCCGGTAGTAAGTAGTCATGCAAAATTAATTACACATACTCTAAAGCTAAAAAATCTGTACTGTAAAAATTACAGGGAATAAATAATGGTAATTAATTTTGCCCAGGTACTTATTGTGTAGGATTATCTTAAATACATACCATCAGTAAATTAACCTTGACAGTAAAACGACCTTTTTATCGGCTTAATGCTTGTAAAGCTGCTGAGTTTGAGCACCTAACTTTGCTCAATACTCAAGTAGCTAATACATTGCTAAGAGTTGATACTTCAGAGCGTCGCAAGTATACAAGCTCATATTTTCATCATATTAAAATAGGTTCAATGTGGATTAATCAAACTATTAGGAATGCTTGTGCTAAAACTAAAGTCAAAAAGTTTAAACCTTTACCAATCGAAGTAAATAACCAAGGGTATATTTATAAATAACGATACGACGGAGGAGTCAGTTAGGGGAGCCGTCGGATTGGCGACGTACAGGATTCAGGAGTCAGAAGGGAAGAAAGAAGAAAGAAGCAGGAGAAGGAGAAAGTTTTTTGGTCGCGTAAGCGCAACGGAGTTCTATCACGCTATTATCCGGACATGATATTACTTATATATATTGCTGTAGTCCATGTTAATGAACACCGCTATAATATATACTCTTAACTAAAGAATTAATACAAAACACTAAAAAACCCAATTTCCTTTGTCGGTTGAAACTGGGTTTCTGAATAGAAATAAATAAATAGAAAAATAACTAAAGAGGCTGTCTGGAAATCAGCTTTTCAAAATGAGCTTGAGTTTGCTGCAACATTTGCTCGCGATTATCTTTTGCTTGATTGAGAGAAGGAACTAAATTACGAGCGTGCAATGTCATGTGAAATTGTAAATCAGCCACATATTCACTAACATCTTGATGTAAAGAACAAGATGGATATTGTTTGATTTGTGAACTCAAAATTATCTTCTCCTCAAAAGTATTTCAACCTATCTACAATCATCAAACTTACCACGCAATTTCTCTGACCTTGCAGTTTTGCAATGAAGCTTAATATTTTGCCGTAAATAATTGTATATTTAGGAACATATTAGTTAGGTATAGACAATTTTTGCTCAAATAATCTCAAACAATAAATAATTCATGCTCAAAAAAGCAACCGGGAGATGTTCAAATTTTTACCAAACACAAAAACATTTCCCGGTTATCCGATTACCACTTTAATAGATTAAACTCTTCCATATCTACCGTGTCACGATTGCGATAAATTGCTAGAATTATCGCCAAACCCACAGCAGCTTCAGCAGCAGCAACAGTAATCACAAAAACTGTAAAAACCTGACCTTTAATATTCTGGGAATCTAGGAAATTAGAAAATCCCATCAAATTCAAATTTACAGCATTGAGAAGTAACTCAATAGACATCAGCACCCTTACTGCATTGCGACTAGTAACCAAACCATAAATGCCTATACAAAAAAGTGCGGCAGCCAATAACAGAAAATACTCCAGTTGCAATTGCATAAATTTTTAATCTTTCCTTATTCAACTTTCTGAGATTTAATAAATTACCAAAAATTCTAGTTACTGAATTATCCTAACTTTCTTGAGGAGAACTTTCACTAGAAGTAGAAACCAATTCACGAGGACGCTCAGGCAAACTTAAAACAGGTGTTTGAGGCATATCTGTTTCTATTTCGTCTGGCAACATATCCCGACGAGCCAAAATAATAGCCCCTACCATTGCCATTAACAAAAATACAGAAGCAAGTTCAAAAGGCAACAAAAAGTCAGTAAAAAAGTGGCGACCAATTAACACAACAGAACTCTCGCCACTAACAATTCCAGTTTCTGGAATTGACCAAGAAGTAGAAAGCACCATTGTACTAAGTAGAGCAAACAAACCAACACAAACTAAAGCTGTTGCCCCTTTTCTAATCCAAGCATTAGGTAAAACCTTAAAATCTTGTCGCTTATTAACAAGCATAATCGCAAATAAAATCACGACATTAACAGCTCCAACATAAATCAAAACTTGCGCCGCTGCTACAAAATCAGCATTAAGTAAGAGGTATAAGCCAGCGATACTCATAAATACCCCACCCAACAAGAAAGCTGAGTAGACAATATTAGAAAACAAGACCACTCCCAATGCTGCGGCAATCATCATTACAGCCAACAAGCCAAATGAAACAAATTGAACTCCTTGCGCTAAATCCACTTTTTATCCCTTATTGATGTTTGATTTTTGATGATTTTGTCTTAGTTGCTAATAGTTAAATTGGTTGAGAGAAATTAAATTAACCACCTATAACCACCTAACTACTAACAATTAAATATCTATTTTTCTGTTGTCTCTGCTGCTGGTTTTTCAGCTTCCATTTGTTCGAGAATTTCTTCTGGACGCATACCTGCACGACGGGCAGTATGAGGAACTTCGTGACCTTCAGTCACTCCCTTGGGTAAGTAAGCTAGTTCTCTAATCGGAGTTACCATTGGGTCATTTGTAACTTTATATGGTAATCGTCCAAGAGCGACATTATCATAGTTCAACTCGTGACGGTCATAAGCAGCTAACTCATATTCTTCTGTCATAGATAAACAGTTAGTGGGGCAATATTCTACGCAGTTGCCACAGAATATACAAACTCCAAAGTCAATGCTGTAATGCTTGAGCTTTTTCTTTTTGGTTTCCTTATTAAATTCCCAGTCAACTACAGGTAAGTTGATTGGACAAACCCGAACGCAAACTTCACAAGAGATACATTTGTCATATTCAAAGTGGATTCTACCGCGGAATCTTTCAGAAGGGATAAGTTTTTCGTAGGGGTATTGCACAGTAATGGGGCGACGGCGCATATGGTCAAAGGTTACGGATAAACCTTGACCGATATATTTGGCAGCTTGAACAGTTTCTTTAGCGTAATCGCCTACTTGGTTGAGGAATTTCAACATGGCGTTTTCTCCTAGGAAATACAGTTATTTAGCAATATTTGTGGTAGGTCGTAGGTCGTAGGTCTTAGGTTGTAAATGACCCGAAAGGTGTAATACCAAGGGTGAAAAAAGAATGTTATGAATAATCAGGGTAATTAAAGGACTTTACATCAGATGTCTCAGATGTCTATTTGACTAAAAAGAGAAGCTCTACCCTAAGAAATGGTATTTAGGCTATTCATTCTGACTCCTGTAGGGGCGAATCGCGATTCACCCCTACTGTAGGCCAATTGACGTTTGTCATGCTCTGCTTTCCATGAATTGCCCCTATGTACGGGCAATTTCCCACCGAATGCGGAGCTTTCCATGAATTGCCCCTACTAGAAATAGCCTAACTATTTGTCGCAAATATTTATCACGCTTGGTATAAGTGGGTTTTTCTATTCCTATGAATCATTCATTTCACTATTAACCATTAACCATTAACCTACAACCTTTATAGTAGGGGATTAATTAAATGACGACGCGAAACAATGCTATTGCTCCGCGATGCTGATACATTTCATGTCGGCGATCGCCAAAAACGCACTTCGTGTCTCTAGATAGATTATTTTTTTTTGCTGTCTTTAATGTGAATCTAGGGGCGGGCCAACCATTGTTTTTAGTAATTTAAGATTTTCGCTCTAATAGTTTAAGGCAAAAATCTCAAATCAGCTATTGACTTATCCGCCAAAGGCAAATGGAAAGGCTAACTTTAGGGCTGCGGTTAATAGCAAGTTGACTAAAGCTAGAGGCAGCAAGAATTTCCACCCCAAGTCTAATAATTGGTCAATTCTTACCCTTGGTAATGTCCAACGGAGCAAAACTGCGATGAATACCAGTATATAAGCTTTGACTAAGGTCATAGTAATGCCCAAGGTGGCATTGATTATTTGTAGCCAAGGAGTTGTTTCGCTCACCCCTAACCAGTCAGATAGAAGTCCGACTGGCAGTGGAGACTCCCAACCGCCGAGATATAAAACTGCTACAAGTAGGGCAGATAGAACTAAGTTGATGTAAGAAGCTAAATAATACAGGGCAAATTTCATGCCTGTATATTCGGTTTGGTATCCAGCCACTAATTCTTCTTCTGCTTCTGGAAGATCAAAGGGGAGTCGTTCACATTCTGCCAGTGCTGCGATTAAAAAAATTATGAAACCCACTGGTTGCCTCCAGATGTTCCATCCGAGGATGCCGTAGCCTGATTGTTGTTCGACTATATCAATTGTGCTGAGACTGTTGGACATCATCACTACTGCCAGCACGGCCAAGGCCAAAGGAATTTCATAACTGATAGATTGTGCTGCTGCTCGTAAACCTCCGAGGAGAGAATATTTATTATTGGAGGCATAACCAGACATTAGTAGTCCAATAGGCTGAATACTGGAGAGAGCAATCCACAAAAATATTGCTATTCCCAGGTCTGTAATTATGAGATTCTGTCCAAAGGGAACTACTAAGTAGGACAAAAATACTGGGATGGCTACGATTACAGGCCCTAATGTGAATAGTAGGGCATCTGCTTTGGCCGGAACAACGTCTTCTTTGAAAAGTAGCTTTAGACCATCAGCCACGGGTGCTAGGGTGCCCAAAGGGCCGATGAATTCTGGGCCGATTCTTTGTTGTGCTGCTGCAGATATTTTTCGTTCTAGCCATACTGTGACTAGAACACCGATGGTAGAACCGACAATCATTAATAGCATGGGAAATGGTAGCCAGATGGTTTTGGCTATTTCTAGGGGTAAGCCCAAATCTAGGAGGGCTTGAATAAAGGTTCTTTGTAGGTCGATTCCTGAGTTCATTTACAGTGTGTGAGTATAATTGCTTAGTTTATTGATTTTATTGAGTCTGCTATTTTACTAGGTTTGATGTTCTTCTGCCTAGAGCATAGAAGATTCTGGGTTTCCAGACCTATCTTAACCAAGTAGGTTTTCTCCGACTCAGCCAGAGGACGAGTCTCCCACAAGGGTTAATTTTATTAGGCTGCACTGTACTCAATACTATTTGTTTTGTTTTGTTGTTTATTTCAGGTAAAGTAGGCGACCCAAACTTTGGCTTGGTGTAGGTAGTTGGTATAAGTTGCCAACTTTTTACGTTGCCTACTCACCGAACATTTATGCTTAAGCTTTTACCATTTTGTTATGGCATTTAAAACCGACTGAGTAATTTTTGACTCTCGATCTTCAGACGAGGTTTTTAAATACTCAACTCTTTGAGGTAAATGTTCGTTGATTTTCTAGTTTATATTACTTTATATTTGGCAACAGACATCTCGGTTACTGCTAAATTTTTAACTTGCTAGATAGCTAGATAAATGTGGATCACCTTTGAAAAACCTAGCCAACCCTAGACATTTTTAGGAATTGTCTCTCAAAGGTTGCAGATTAAGTCTTAATTGACTACGTTGGCAGGTCACGACCACCATAAGTGAACTCCAGCTTATGTGCTGGCCGCTCTAAATTAAGGACAGCGTTTAATAGCGCCAATCGGAAGTAGGTTTTGTACCGAAGCGTGTTTAGAGCATGAACAAGCCAGGCCAACATGATCGAGGAACACTTTACTGAAAAGGACTAGACACCACAATGTCTAAATACTAATTACATTTTTGTCATAGATACAAACAAAACACCATTACAACCTTGCAGACCAACTGTGGCTCGTAGATTGTTAAATTCGGGCCTTGCTGCTGTCTGGCGACGCTTTCCGTTTACTTTGATTCTCAAAAAAGCTGTTGAAATAGTTGCAAAAACAACTTTAAACCTAAAAATTGACCCAGGTTCAAAATTTACAGGGATGGCTCTTTTAGATGGAAACAAGGTTATATGGATGCTCTTAATCCAACATCGAGGTTCCCTAATCTCAGAAAAACTCTCCAAACGTTCTCACAGACGGAGAGCTAGAAGAACAAAAAACCTCAGATACCGTAAACCAGGATTACCTAACAAAAAGAAGCCCACTGGTTGGTTAGCACCTTCTGTTATGCACAGAGTCCAAACTACTATGACTTTGGTCAAAAGATTAATGAAGTTTTGTCCAGTAGAATCTATCTCAATGGAGCTGGTGAGTTTTGATACTCAATTGATTCAAAATCCAGAAATTTCTGGTACTGAGTACCAACAGGGTGAATTAGCAGGATATGAATTGAGAGAATATTTGTTAGAAAAATGGGGTCGTCAATGTGCTTCCACAAGTGGAAAAACAAATACACCACTAGAAATAGAACATATTCACCCAAAGTCAAAAGGAGGTTCAGACCGAGTATCTAACTTAACTGTTGCCTGTACTAAATGCAATCAGATTAAAAGTAATCAAGATGTCAAAGAATTCTTATCTGGAAAACCAGAATTATTAAAGCGAATACTAACCCAAGTAAGAAGACCTTTAAAAGATGCAGCAGCGGTTAATTCTACTAGATGGAAATTGTTCAATACTTTAAAGACTACAGGTAGTGAAATAACTACAGGTAGTGGAGGACAGACAAAATTTAACCGCAGAAAACAGAAGTTGCCAAAAGCACACTGTATAGATGCAGCTTGTGTAGGAGAAATGAATCAGTTAGAGTTTAAGACCACTCAAGCTTTAGCTGCTATTTGCAAAGGCCAAGGAGGTAGACAGAAAGCAGCGGTAAATAAATTAGGCTACCCCATTAGGTATAACCCACTCAAACCAATCAAAGGTTGGAATAGTGGAGACTTAGCGCTGAATATTGAAACAGGGGAAGTCGATAGAGTTAATCCTCGCTCAAAATCAAATAGTTTTAACGCATGCAGTGCCAGGACAAAAAGCTAAAAGTGTTCATGTAAGTAAATTAAAAGTTGTACATAAAAAAGACGGTTATACCTATACATTTTGTCCACAGTTGTCAATAAATGTCGAGGAAAATGCCGCCTAAAACTTAACAGATGGCTCAATTTTTTCTCAGTCTTTTCCTTAATTAATTTTGACAAAAATATTTAAGCGTGGTAATTGAAATACAAAATTATTCCTCAGAGCAATGGAATCATCAAAAAAATCGGTCTGAAACCCCCTTCTTTAAGGCCTATGCTTTACCCACAAATCTGGAAACCCTTATAGGATGAGGTGTATGAGGAGGAGCGGGATAGGGAAGTGAAGAGGGAGCTGCCATTTCTCACAAATTACAGAGGTTCCCAAAAGTGAATAACGCCATTGCGCCATTTGATGGTTGCTCGCGAGCAACCATCACTTTCTCCCCACACTTACCAGGCAAAACTTCTAAGACTTATGGGTAAAACATAGCCTTTAAGGCAGGGGTAATTCATGTTCGCTGCTAGAATATCCACAACCTTATACTTGACCTTTTGTAATTTTGGCAAGATGTAGAAGATTTCATGGGATAATTTTTTTCTCTGATGAAAATAAATTACCCCCCATCCTTTAAGGAATAAGGAAGCCTTTTCGTCAAGATATTAGATTGACGCGACCACCTTAAAAGTTGGGTGAAACTAACTCTAAAGAAATGCTGTAGTTAAAAGGTATTGACTCGAAATGGGGCATTTTCCAAGCACCCTAGTTTCAGCCCCTACAAGTAAAGACTATTAGACCGCGAATCAATCAATATACTTAAAAATAGCCTCAAAGCTTTTTTTTGAAAAAATAATAGTGGCAATTGACACCGCCCATTGGACTGTCAACCTATTACTTACGACTAAAGTGGGGTAGGTTAATATTTTTGTTTCAAACAATAGCTTTGACAGCTATCTCCTCTAAAAAATCCTCTCACCTTCAAGCATAAGAGTTTCAAATTAACGTTCTTGAATAGGAGTATAAGAAACGTTATGGTCTCCGGTATAAATTTGTGTCGGACGAAAAATCCGATTAGTTGCAAGTTGTTCTTTCCAGTGAGCCAACCAGCCTGCAACACGGGCGATCGCAAAGACCGGTGTAAATAAATCACTTGGTATGCCTAATTTTCGATAAACTAGACCAGAGTAAAAGTCCACATTTGGGTAAATACCTTTATGAGCTAATTTTTCCTCTACAGCCTTTTCTAGCTCTAAGGCAATCTCATAGTATTGGTCATAGCCAAACTTGTCAAATAACTTTTCTGCCAATTCTTGTAGAATAGTTGCTCGTGGATCTTTAACCTTATAAACTCGGTGACCAAAACCCATAATCTTGGCCTTAGTTTCCAAACATTTATTCAAATAGGGTCTAACATTTTCTACCGAACCTATTTCAGACAACATAGTAATAACGTCTTCATTAGCTCCCCCATGTAGAGGACCTGCAAGAGTACCCACTGCTGAAGCTATAACTGCATAGGGGTCAGTCAAAGTCGAGGAAGTTACCATTGCCGAAAAAGTAGAAGCATTAATAGTATGTTCAGCATGGAGAGTCAAACAAACATCAAATACTTTAGCTGCCAACTCATCAGGCTCCCGTTCATTTAGCATATATAAGAAATTAGCCGCATAGTCCAAATCATCTTTTGGCTGTACAGCATCGTTACCTTTACGCATTAACTGGAAAGCAGCTACCATAGTAGGAATTTTTGCCAGTAGCCTGACCACCGCAGTCCTAATATATTCTGGGTTATCAAGGGCCCGACGAGCATAAAATAGGCCCAGAGCTGCTGCTGAAGTTTGTAAAGCATCCATCGGATGACCTGTTTCGGGAAAACATTTCATCATATCCCGAATTCTATATTTAATTCTTCTGTGATAGCGAATATCGTGTTCAAAACTTTCCAATTCTGCTTTTGTGGGAAGATGGCCCCAAATTAACAAATAGGATGTTTCGAGAAAAGAACTTTTTTTAGCCAGTTCTTTAATATTGATGCCTCGGTATTCCAGCACCCCTTTTTGTCCATCGACGTAGCTAATACTTGATTGGGTAGCGGGAACACCTTCTAAACCTGGCTTAAATTCAATGCAGACGACGGACATGACGAGCCCCTTTACTTGACTAGAATATTCTCAAGCTACATTATCAACTAGCTTGATGGTGTTGTTGTTTTGACAATAATGTATTAATAATTATCGTTAATTGAGCAAAAATCTTGGCGGTGTGAGCCAGAACATTTGACTGTTCCCTACTGGCGGGCCAACTTCAGGCAAAGAAACACCGATCGCCCCTGCTTTTTTGAGTATCAATACCTGTCGGGCTTCTCCCCAGAGTAACATCTCTGCCCAGTTGGCTAAGTCTGGTTGATGGCCAACTAAGGCTAGTTCTTTATTTCCTTGAGGTTGCCATGTCTCTAGCCATTTTAGCCAGATATTGATATCACCACCAGGAGCCAGAGATGAAAATTCTTCTACTTGAGAACTTAAATGATTAGCTTGAAGGATTTTAGCAGTTTGACGTGCTCTAACTAAAGGGCTGGTAAGAATTAAGTTGAAATTAAGACTTAGTTTTTTCAGTTGTTGAGCAACTTGATGAGTTTTGCGATCGCCTTGTGTTGTCAAAGGGCGTTCTTCATCTGTGGGGTGATTTTCCGCATCAGCAGCTATGCCGTGGCGGATTAAGTAAACATTTGTGCTCATAACAAATTCTTTTGGCAATCCTTATTTTTTATTATCACATTTTTCTATATAAGTCAATTTTTATCTGAATACTCAATAATAGGGCCAGCAAGAATATAGAACGATGGTTTGAAGGAATATTCCCATCCGATTTTACGAAGTCAAACGGTAAGCTCTACCGGGATGGCCTGCGGAGTGGGCAAACCCTTTAGTTGCCAAACTAAAGCCA
>JBARXI010000084.1:0-6762 GCA_049647275.1 Microcoleaceae cyanobacterium | reverse complement strand
GAGAATATGCAGCCCTAGCACCATATATTATTTTAAAGCGGGCACAAGCTTATGAATTAACAGGAGATACTGAAAAGGCACAGCAAGCTTGGCAAGAGTTATTGACCACTTATCCAGAAGAACCTGTGGTGGCAGAAGCTTTGTATGTGCTGGGGAAAGAAAAGCCGGAATACTGGGATGAGGCGATCGCTAAGTTTCCAGACCACCCCACTACAGTAAAAATTGCTCAAGAAAAATTGAAGCAAAATCCTAACCAGCCTCAGTTATTATTACTTATTGCTAAGTATGGTTTTCATGTGCCAGAATATGGTACAATATTGGAGCAACTCAGAACTAAATATGCTTCCCAGTTAACTCCTGAAGATTGGGAGGCGATCGCTTTTGGGTATTGGGAAAAGCAAGATTATGGTAAAGGTGCCCTGGCATATCAGAAGGCAGCCAAGACTCCCCAAAATTTATATCGTTATGCCAGGGGGTTGTGGTTGGGGGGAAAAACTAAGGAATCCCGCGAAGCTTACAAAACTTTAATTAATCAGTTTCCCAATGGGGGGGAAGATACGGCTTTTGGTTTGATTCGTCTATCGAGGCTGGTCGAGCGAAAAGAAGCCATTGCCTATCTCGATCGGGTAATTGCTAATTTTCCTAGCCATGCCCCCGAAGCTATGTTAGATAAGTCTAAGTTGCTCGATCGGCTTGAGTCTGCTCAGTCTGCTTCACAGGTGCGTCAACAGTTGTTGCGGGATTATAGTAATTCTGATGCTGCGGCTAAACTGCGATGGGAGTTGGCTGAAAAAGCTGCTCAAGGTGGTAATTTACAAGCTGCTTGGAAGTGGGCGCAAGAGTTGACTACTAATAATCCTGATAGTGAGTTGGCATCGCAAGCAGGTTTCTGGGTTGGTAAGTGGGCACAGCAACTTGGGCAGACAGAGGATGCTCAAAAGGCTTTTGAGTATATGATTTTACGGTATCCTCACTCTTATTATGCTTGGCGATCGGCGGTGATGTTGGATTGGCCTGTGGGGGATTTTACTACTGTTCGGGATTTATCTCCAGAGGTTGTACATACTAAGGGGCGAAACCCACTGCCTTTCGGCTCTGAAACATTGCGAGAGCTATATCAGATCGGTCAAGACGAGGATGCTTGGAAACAGTGGCAGGTGGAATTTGATGACCGGATGAATCCAACTGTTGCTCAACAGTATACTGATGGTATTCTCAGGATTGGTATCGGGGATAATTTGGATGGTATTTGGATGCTGACTAGTTTGAGTAAACGGGAAAAATCAGAGGAGATAGCTGAGTATAAGGCTCTGAAGGAAAAGCCTACTTATTGGCAAACTTTGTATCCTTTTCCTTATTTGGAAACTATTGTTAAATGGTCTAATCAGAGAAAGTTAAATACTGTTTTGGTTACTGCTTTGATTCGTCAAGAATCTCGTTTTATGCCGAAGATTAAATCGGTGGTTGGTGCTACTGGGTTAATGCAGGTAATGCCGGAAACTGGAGCGGAGGCTGCTAAGAAGATTAATCTTGTTAGTTATGATTTAGAGAATGTGAATGATAATGTGAATTTGGGTACTTATTATTTGGATTTTACTCATAAAGAATACAAGAATAATTCCATGTTGGCTGTGGCTAGTTATAATGCGGGACCGAATGCGGTGAGTGGTTGGTTGAAGCGGTTTGGGTTTAATGATCCTGATGCTTTTGTGGAGAAAATTCCTTATCCGGAAACGAGGGGTTATGTGGAGTCTGTGTTTGAAAATTACTGGAATTATTTACAGATTTATAATCCTGAAGTTGCTCGGTTAATGGAGCAGCATTATGCTAAATATAATTAATCGGAATTAGGATAGGTGCGACAGGGATTTGTTCACGAATTTATGGATGATTAAACATAGTTGGTTGGAAGATTTTTCCCTCAGAAAAATATGTATTGATTCAAGCTGAATGTATACAAATAAATGAGAATTATCTCATCAATCAAAACTTTTGTAGGGTGGAAAATAAACACCCTACATTTTTATGATTTAATATTAAGTTTGCTTAAATAAGTAGGTCGGCATAAATAAATGCATAATGTGGGCAATGCTAAATCAAGTTAAAACCTTTAGACAAACCAAGAGAGGGAATGCGCACCGAGAGAAAAAGGAAGAAAAAAGAAGAAGAGGAGAAAGTTTTTTATCACTAATTATCCGAACATGATATTACTAGGGTTTAATATTATGTACTGTTGAATACTTATACTTTAGTTTTCCTAAGACTGAAGGCTGAAGGAAAATAAAGGTGAGAAGGAAGAAAGTTTTTATAACTAATTATCTGGATAAGGTATAACTTAATTTTCTTGAGCTTGAGTTTTGTTTTAAATTACAATAATATAAATTGACTGTTTTTCAGGATTTAAAGGTATGGAAGAGAAGTTAAAAAAACTTTGTGTGGTAATTGATGCGAATAAGTGGAGACAAGATTCTAATATTTTACTAAAAACGCCTTTAGGAGTGGCATTACTTTATTGTCTTAAACAAAAGAATGGTTGTATTGGATTGCCAGAAATTATTGAAAATGAAGTAATGAAACATACAATTCAAGTTGGATGTGAAGCTGTTGAACAAATTAACTCTAACTTTAAAAAAATTGAAATTATTATGGGAAAACGTTCTAATTACGAAGTACCAGATAAAACTGAAATCCAAAAGTCTATAGAAAGCAGAATGAAAGAAATTGAGCCGTGGGTAAAAAGAGTTCCGTTTACTTTGGAACACGCTAAGTCAGCACTTCAGCGGGTAGATGAAGGAACACCACCTAATAAACCTGAAGGGAGAGACAAACAACAATTTAAAGACTCAGCTATTTGGGAAGCAATCCTTTCTCTACTCAAAAAAAATTACGAAGTTCACTTTATAACTGAAGATAAAGGTTTTTTTATGAATAGAAATTAAAACTCTAGTCGTCTTGCTGAAAATCTCTACGAAGACTGCCAAAATTTAGGTCAAGAAGTGTTTATACATAAGAATTTAAAATCATGTTTAGAGAAACTTAAATCTGGTATGCCAGAACTAGATAAAAAAAGTATTATTCTAGGGATATATCTAAAAATAAATTCTGATTTAGCTCAAGATTTACTTTCGGAAACAGGCTTTGAAATAACAGAATTTTCTCAAGATTTATCTTCAGTTTCAGCATTTCTTACAGAAGTTACAAATAAACTAGCTCTAGAGTTTGAGTTAAAGTATTATTTATCAGATTTTCAGAGTACAGAAGAAAACAAAAGACAGAATTCTATATTGATAGTTGAAGGAGAATGTATGTATGATTATACTGAGAAAATATTTAGTGACATTGGTATCAGAAGAGAAACAGCAAATTGGTTAGAAGCAGATGGTACACCAGATAGAAGGGGCTATGTTAATCTTCGTTGTTTAACTTGCGTTATAGGTGGTGGGAATGAGGAAGTTAAGTATAAATTTCGGGAACCACTTTAAGCAATAAATTAAACTGAGAATAGAGATGAAAAACATAATTTTTTACCTGCTAAAGTTAACTTAGGAATATTTAATTTTGCTACTCAAATAAAACTTCTTGAAATTATGTCTATAAAAAAGGCTTCTCTTAGTTATCAAGATGAAAAATCAGATAAAGTTTATCAAGTGGAAATAGTTTATCTGAATTGGCAAAAGTATCAGGTTAATTTTTGCTATAGCAGAACAGGTAGTAAACTTAAAACTGGCACAAAAACAAAAAATCCTGTTTCTTTAAAAAAGGCTGAAACAATATTTGACAATTTAGTTGATTCCAAGCAGAAAAAAGGGTATAAGATTGGTTATTTTCAACCCATTGATTATGATGATCTGTTACAAACATCTTTATCTGAAAGACAAAAAATTATCAATGATATTAAGCAAAAAGAAGTAGATAGTTTTTTAGAAGACCTGAAAAAATCTGGATTAAATCCTCAAGAAGATTTAGTAGGAATTGACTTAAGTTATACCGATCTAAGTAACGTTGATTTAAGTAACTGTAATTTTTATCAAACAAATTTAACTGGCGCAAATTTAAGGGGAGCAAAACTTAAAGGAGTTATTTTAGAAGAAAGTACAATTGATGAAACTACACAAATTGATTATAAATGGCGATTAATTTGGGAATTAGTTAATTTAGGAGGAGAAAATCGAGATTTAAAAGGAGTCGATCTGAGTAATCTTGAAATTGATTTTATCGATTATGATGATTACGATTCACGGGTAAATTTAACTGGTGCTAACCTTGAGGGTGCTAATCTTAGTAACTCCAACTTATATAACTTTGATTTTACTAATGCTAATCTCAAAAATGCTACTTTAAGTGGCTCTAAACACACTTTTTTAGCAGGTGCTTGTTTAGAAGGTGCAGATTTAAGTGATACTTGTTTTATTGCAGGTTATTTTAATGATGCTATTTGTATTAATGCAAACTTTAGTAGAGCTTCTTTTTGGCATGAAGATTCACATTTTAGAAATGCTAATTGTAGAGGGGCAAATTTTAAAGAAGCACATTTTACTTTAGGAGAAATGAATGGGGCAGACTTTAGCTATGCAAATTTTTCAGGTGCGACAGGTTTAGATAATTTTTTTGCTAGTGCTATTTTAGAGTCACTTACAGAAGAAGTAAATTTTCAAGATGCTAATTTGACAAACACAAATTTATCAAGAGTTGATTTTAGCCAGATTAAGCTAATTAATTTAACTGGAGTAATATTTGACGGAGCGAATTTAAAAAAAGCTAACTTATCAGGTTTAAATTTAAGTAATACTTCTTTGAAAAAAGCAAATCTACAAGGAGCAAATTTAGAAAACTGTAATTTAGCTAATGCGGATTTTACTGAAGCTAATCTTGAAGATGCTAACTTAAAAGGAGTGAATTTTAGTCAGATGCGCTCTTGTGAAAATATAATAATTAATGGCAATACTCAAGTCGATCCGCAATGGCAAGAATAGTTATGAAACGGATAACAATGATTGTTCGATAAATTGACGAAAATCTAGACTATTTGTCTAAAATTATCCCCATTTTCCCATCTCCTTATTTCCCATCTATACTTTTACAAGAATGGAACAGCCATACTTTTTACAAAAGGGGAGCCGGGGGAATGTTGTTACCTAATTCTGTGGATATTTTTTACCGAATAATTAAGGTTTAAAGCCTCTTCTTTTAAGAAGAAAAGCGGTCGGGGGATGGCGTTTGCGCTTCGCAAACGCCATATCCAATCGACCAAGAGAAGTCAATAATTTTCTCCTTGGTATTAATCCTCTTCCTTTAAGACAGAGGTAATTATCAATTATTCATTATCAATTATTGAAACAAGCTTCTAAATAGAACTGCTATATACTTGAAATGTCTGTCTAATTCTCTGGGCTAAGACATATTTTTGTTGTTGTTCATAAAATTCAACTGCTTTACTATAAACTGATTGTATTGCCTGTAAGTTTGTAATCTCTCCATTCGGATTTTTGATATTTAACAAAACCCACCCTAGGTTATGATAAGCTTCTGGATAATTTGGATTTATTTTAATTGCTTTCTCCAGAAAAGATTTTGCTATAAACCATTCTTTTTGACGACCTAGTAATGTACCTAAGCGAAATAAAGCAATTTCATTTTGATGGTTTGTACTGAAATTTTTATATATTTGAATGGCAGCTTGATAGTTTCCCTGATGTTCATAAGCGATGCCTAAATTCAACAATATCCAAGACGGAATATCTGCTAAATGGGTGGCTTTTTCTAGGGAAATAATCGCCTCTTGCCATTGATTTTTGCAGCCTAGTTTCCAACCTTTGCATCCCCAAGCAAATGTACTATTTGATAATTGATTGATAAATTCTTCAATACATCTATCTACATCTGGGGCTGATTTACCTACTAATTCTTGGTCTATAGCAATAATCAAACTAGGATATAGCCAATCTAACAATTTTTGCTCATAATTACTATTATATTGTTTGGCAGTTGTGATTGCTGGACGGATAGAGCTGATGGCTTCTACCCACTGTTTTTGATTAACTAAAATCCAGCCTTTTAATCCTAATGCAAAGGCGGAATTATTATCTAAATCAATGGCAATATTACAGACAACTAATGCTTCTTGCCACCTAGATAATTTTGCTAAAGCCCAAGCCAAGTTAGCCTGTATCCAAGATTTTTTTGGCGATAATTTTACTGCTGTTTCTAACTGTTGAAGTGCTTTTTGCCATTTTTCTTGGCGACAATTAATTAAACCTAAAACTCCATAAGCTCTACCATCATTAGGGTTGATTTGAATGGCTTGATTCGCAGCCGTAAGAGCTTGGCGGTCGTCTATATAAACTAATAACATTGCTAGTTCTACTGAAGCTATGCCATTATCGGATTCTTCCAACAAACATTCTTTATAAGCAGTGACTGCTTCAGTGATTTTTCCTTGTTTTAAAATCTGTCTGGCTTCCTTTAATTTTTGAGAAATAAATTTACCTTTAAGTGCGTCAATTAATTCATCGGCAGTTTGAAAACGTTCTTCTATTTCCATTTTCATTCCTGTTAAGATAATTTGTTCTGTTTGAGGGCGAATAGATGTTTCTATTTGACGTGGGGAAATCAAAGTTTCTAACCCCAGTCTAGCGGGTGCAGCTACTGGCACTATACCTGTTAAAGCATGATAAATTGAGGCACAAACAGCATAAAAATCTGTACTTGGGTTTGGTTTACTGAGGTTTGCGTATTGTTCTATTGGGGCATATCCAGGTGTTA
>JBARXI010000083.1:0-7312 GCA_049647275.1 Microcoleaceae cyanobacterium | reverse complement strand
AAAGCAAGATAAATTTGAAGAGGGATGGGGTCAATGTTTGGCTGAATTATTAGCAGTACAAAAAATTAATGATGATTTAGAACAGACTATTTTCGGCATAGTTTCTAATGGAAAATTTTGGGAATTTGGTAAATTGAAAGGAGATGTTTTTACCAGAAATATTGCCAGCTATAGTATTGAATATTTAGATAGATTATTTGCAGTTGTAAATTGTGTATTTCAGCAATGTTTATTGCAGTTAGAGAATGAGAAAAATAGTTGATAAATTTCATATTATTGGGAGAGATAAAGCTGGAAAAATGCTATAATATAAAAACTCAAAATGAGGATTTTTGTATAAGTAAAAAAATTAACAATAATCAGGCGATCGCTCTAATAATACTTTTGTTAAAATAGCGTTTTAGAGAAGTTCCAGAAGACGCAATTATTACTCAGCTTGAAAGTCTATCTTTAGAAGATTTGATTTTACAACTTTCGACAATTTATCGAACTGGTTAGCAAATAGGCAGGTTTAAATTTAGAATAAAAGAGGAGATTATTATGAGATTTATTAGTCCGAAAACCGATTATGCTTTTAAAAAAATCTTCGGTTCCGACCAAAGTCAAGACATATTAATTAGCTTTCTCAATGCGATAATTTATCATGGGGAAAACAAGATTAAATCCCTGACAATTCTCAACCCTTATAATCCCGGTCAAGTTCAAACTTTAAAAGATAGTTATTTAGATGTCAGAGCAGTATTGGATGATAATTCTCAGGTAATTATTGAGATGCAAGTAGCTAGCGTTACTGCTTTTGATAAACGGGTGGTTTATAACTTGGCAAAAATATATTCAACTCAATTAGGTCCTCGTCAAGGTTACAGGCATTTAAAACCAGTAATTGCAGTCACAATTACAGATTTTGAAATGTTTAAAGAAACAGAAGATGTTATCAATCATTTTGCATTTCTCAACCAGAAAAAATTCTTTAAGTATAAAGCAGCAGAAATGCTGTTAGTTTTTGTAGAGTTACCGAAGTTTAATAAGTCATTAGAAGAATTAGAAACTTTGGCGGATAAGTGGATTTATTTTATTAAAGAAACAGACAGTTTGGAGATAATCCCAGAAAGTCTGGGGGAGATATTGGAAATAGAAAAAGCGCTAAATATTGCCAACGAAGTTAATTTAAGTGTTGAGGAATTAGAGGTGCTAGAGCAGCGGGCAATTATGGCGCAAGATGAGAGTGGGCGGATACTTTTTGCGGAAGAAAAAGGCAGAAAAAAAGAGGCGATCCCTCTGATAATGCTTTGACTCAAAGAGCGCTTTGCAGAAGTTATAGAAGATGAGATTGCCAGTCAACTTCAAAGTCTATCTTTACAAGATTTGGAGGATTTAGTTAAAGAAGTTTTAAGGTTTAATACTCTCGAAGATTTATCGAATTGGTTAGCAGATAAGTAGGTTACAATTTCTTGAAACTCTCTATCTGTAGTAAATTATGTATTTCCGGAATGTTTCTTGCAGTTAGAGAATGGTTAATTAAATAAATTTGCTGTAGTTATTCAAGCTAAAAAGGTAAATTATGGGCAGATTAATGTTTTTGGTTATTGCTTGTACAAGCTTTTTAGTTGTTGTCGGGGAGACTATACTGAAAAAATTCCTCTCCCTATCTCTGTGTGCCTTGTTTGGCTTCGATGTATTGGTTTGCCCAGTTAGCTTCAATAATATTTCTGCACAGGCAACCTTACCACTCAATAGCACTGAGTCTACAAATGTCTCTCCTTCCTTAGTTTCCCAAAGAACGGGTATTTCTAATCGCTGTCCCCAAGGAACTCGTGTGATTTTTGTAGGTGAAACTGAACAATTTAGAGTTGCTATATGTCGTGGTTCTGCGGGTGAATATTACTTAGGAGAAGACAAGGATAATAGATTAGGGTCGATTACTCTTAAGTATAAACCAGGCGATCCTAACTATTCCTATCGTCGCGGACAAAATATTTATAGGTTACGTCAAGTTGGTGGTAGGGTTCATTTGGAAGTATTAGAAGGTTCTAAGGTATTAACGAGTCAACCTCTGATTAATGTTAAAGATGATAGACCTTCAACTACTCAAACTAGCGATCGCTCAGGAAATAACCCATACCAACTAGATTGCAATATGCGAGAGAAGGCAACCCAGTATTCTCAACTGGAGCGCCAAGAAGCAGAAAAGTTATGTACTCAGATTCTAGGTATTCTTGTCAAGCTAGATAGTTATAGACAAAATTTTGCTACTAAAGGAGATTTTACAGACTTGTTTGCAGTTGCTTATTACAACGTAACCGCAGAAGAGTTAAAACGCATTATGAGCGGTGATTTTAAATACCCTAATGAGAAAATGAAGCAAATGTTAGCTTTTTTTGATGCTTACGAATATAATCGCCAAAAATGGGTAAGTGGGAATCTCAATGAGGTTGAAGAGCATTGGTTAGGATACTATAGAAAAGCAAAGCAAGCAAACACATCTATTTGGGGTTGTATATTTTCTCCATTGGTAGACTTAGCACTTCCTCTCCCAGCTCGTTGGAGTGATATTACTTTGAGTGATGCTAGTTATTTTTTCTTGAATGTTCGTACTGTTTTAAATGCTGGCGCTGATGCTCATGTTAACTACGACTTGAGTCGTGCTATCAGGGGGAGCTTAAATCAAGGACTTAGTTCCGCAATGGAAAGGGAACTATTTAAAGAATTTTATGATACTAGAGTAACCTTGCAGAACTCTGGAAAAACAACAGCTCAAGAGCTATTCAGATATCCAGGTTTAGCAAACTGGTTAGATCGGCAACGAGATTGGTGGTTAATACCAGGTAAAAGTCAACTTACAGCGGTTTTGGAGGATAGAGAAGAAGCATGGAAAGATGCAGTTGATTTTGATGAAGCACTTCCTGTTGATTTACCCATACCTGCTGCCGATCGCTCTGAGTTAACGAAACTTGGCAAAAGTCTATCTCAGAGATCGCGCCCTATTCCTCCTCTAGCTGCTATTGATGATTCTCTTATACCCAAAACTTGTGGTATTAGTACGGTATTCGGAGACCCACATTTAATTACCTTCGATGGCGGTCGCCTCAGTTTTCAAGCTGTGGGTGAATTTATCCAAACAAAATCATCCGATGGCAAATTTGAAGTTCAGGGTCGTTATAAACAAGTTGGGCCAAATGCTTCCTTAGTTGATGCCATTGCTATCAAACTCGGTCAAGACCGGGTTGGTATATACGCACAGCAAAATCCTCCACTGCGAGTCAATGGTAAGTCTGTGACTGTTGAGGATAGTTTACTAAATCTTGATGGTGGCGGTCAGATTTACCGAGATGGCAGCACCTATATGATTATTTCTCCCTCTGGTGAAGGGGTAAGGGTGCAAAGAATCTCTGCTGGTGGTGGTAGTCTTACATTTGAGATGACTATGCCCAAAAGTCGGCAAAATCAAGTATCAGGACTTTTAGGCAATTTCAATGGCGACTCCTCCGACGATATCAAAACCCGTAGTGGAGAAGTTTTGCCATCGAATCCTAATTACGAACAGTTGTACAAAGTCTTTGGCAACAGTTGGCGGGTTAGTCAGAAAGAGTCGTTGTTTGATTACGCCAGAGGGGAAACAACGGCAACTTTCACTGATTTGAGTTTCCCGACTAAAATAGTTCGCACCAGTGATTTTCCCAGTAACCGAAGAGCGGAGGCAGAAAGAACTTGTCGAGAGGCAGGAGTAAGGGAACCGCAATTATTGGAGGCGTGTATGTTTGATATCTTGGCTACTGGAGATAATCAATTTGCTCAGGTTTCGGCAAATCTAGAACAGAAATTGGCTTCGGATGTAGAAGCGGCTCCGGATGAGGAGTTGGCTATTCCCCCACGGCAAGACCCTATTAGCTACGCTACTAATTTTTCTGAAGTTCGCACCCTCACGGGTCATAGTGGCGTAGTTTTTTCCGTCGCTATCAGTCCCGATAGGCAGACTATGGTTAGTGGTAGTGGCGACAACACTATCAAGGTCTGGAATTTGGCAACTGGCAGCCTGAAAGCCACCCTCACAGGCCATAGCAACGGGGTTGAGTATGTTGTCATCAGCCCCGATGGACAGACTATTGTTAGCGGCAGCGCTGACAAGACCATCAAAGTCTGGGATTTGGCGACGGGCAGTCTCAAAGCTACCCTTACTGGCCATAGCAACGCAGTTATTTCTGTGGCCATCAGCCCCGACGGACAGACTATTGTTAGCGGTAGCGGTGATGGTCTCATTAAGGTCTGGGATTTGGCGACAGGCAGTCTCAAAGCCACCCTCACAGGCCACAGCGATGCGGTTCTTTCTGTCACCATCAGCCCCGACGGGCAGACAGTTGTTAGCGGTAACGATGACAAGACAATCAAGGTCTGGAATTTGGCAACTGGCAGCCTGAAAGCCACCCTCACAGGCCATAGCGACGCAAGTATTTCTGTGGCCATCAGCCCCGACGGGCAAACTATCATTAGTGGTGGACAGGACACCAATGCCAAAATCTGGGATTTGGCAACGGGCGACCTCAAAACTAATCTTACAGGTCATAAGGGAGTGGTTCTTGCTGTGGCTATCAGCCCCGATGGACAGACTATTGTCAGTGGTAGCGGTGACAACACTATCAAGGTCTGGGATTTGGCAACGGGCAGCCTCAAAGCTAACCTCACAGGTCATAGCGATTGGGTTTCGTCTGTGGCCATCAGCCCCGACGGGCAGACTATTGTTAGTGGTGGATGGGACAACATCATCAAAATCTGGCGAGCATCGGGGCGTGCTGAAATACCACCAGCACCATCAAGGTCTCAAAAATTAGGTCAACCTCAAACTAGGAGGGAGCGACAGTCGGAAACTAGCCAAACCTCTAGTAACGTTTTAGTCAGTCTAGATGGGAAATTGAAAGTCAGGCAGTTGCGATCGTATCAAGAAGCTTGTGCCACCGGAAAACCAAGCCACTCTTACCAATTACAAGACAGCGCAAGTGGCTTCCTATATCCCAGTGAGTGCAATAAAGCACTCGGTAACGATGCTTTGGAATACAAGTTTGTTGATACCAGTGGTAATGAAAGGTGTAGGGGAAAAGCTGTAATTGGATTTGGAGGGATATACGGAGGAGGCGCAAAAGCCGTAACGTACTGGGAAATTCAAGATAAGGCTTCAAGTGACAGTAATTGCAGCACTAAAGGTGAAACCTATAAAATAAGAATGCGTTAAGAGTATCGGTACAAATAAATAGAAGCCGGGTTTGTATTAAATGCCCTATAATACTAACATCTACCTCCCACAAACCCGGTTAACGAAAAAAATGCTGTAGAAAGTTTACTAGAACAAATTATTAGACATCTACTTATTTATCAATATTGGCAGGATGAATATCAACAAAATACTAATCACTGGGAAGCAGAAATTATTAGTTTTAGAGTTCAACTTAAACGCCGTTTAACTACCAATTTACGGAATAATTTAACTGAAGAGTTATCATCCCTTTATCAAGATGCTCTTAAATTTGTCAAAGCTCAAACTAAATTAAATATCTTACCTCAAGAATGCCCCTATATTCTTGAAGAGCTACTTGATGAAGATTACCTTCCTCCTAAATAAAAAAGGCTACTCCAAAAAATAATTCTCATATCTTGCAGCTAACAAATATATATATAGAGATTCCCTCTTCCCTAGCCGAGAATGAAATGAGTTCTGGCCAAAAATTTACGACTAAAATAGGATTTCTGTAGTAAATTTATGCAGCTTTTCAATAATTCTGGTAATTCGTGATCGCCAACACAAAAGCAATCTCAGATTTGATTTAGCATTGGCCAATACATTCTATTTGCCCAACTAATCCCACTACAGCAATAAAAGTTTAATTATCGCTTACCTGCTCTAGCACAAGTTACAATGAAGATATCAACAGAAACTATGTGATGAAAATTATAATTATATTATGCAAAAATTTGTTGGTCTATTTTCCCTAATAACATTATTACAATTGCCAATAGTTGTTCAAGCCCAAGAAATAGTTGACCCCATAGAAAGAGTTATTGCTGCGGGATTAATGACCAAAGATGCAGCGGGAAAATTTAATCCCAATGAAATTATTAGCAGAGCCGAATTAGCATCAATTTTAGTCAAAACATTTGATTTAGAAAAACGTGAATTTTCCCAGAAACCAAATGTTGAATTAAAAGATGTTTCTTCAGATTATTGGGCTTATAATGATATTCAAATTGTTCTGAAAAATGGCGTAATGAGTGGCTATCGTGAGGGAATGTTTTTTCCAAATTATAAAATTAATCGGGCTGAAGCATTTGCTATTTTTGCTCAAGCTTATGGTGTTTTTCAGTTTCCTGAAGAGAATACTAACAGGCTATTAAATAATTACCCAGATTCAGACAAAATCCCTAGTTGGGCAACAAAATCAATAGCAACAGCATTGTATGAAGGCTTTGTGAATACTGAGCCTGGTACAAATAAAATAAATCCTTTAGCACCAATGACTCGTGGGGATATGGTTTATGCTTTAAATGCCTATTTAGACCGACAACAACGTCCTGCCTCTCTTCCCTGGAATGATGATTTGGTTCCAATAGTACCCAGATAAGAGCAAGCCCTACTTAATTATTAATCAGCAGTCAGCTATCAGCGCTTAAGTGCTGATAGCGAGGGAAATAAGAGTATTCTAATTATTTGATGTTTGTCATACTAAAAATCAAGCTTTAGGTTGGTCAAAAAGAATCTGAAATCGCTGCAAATACACGAAAAACTTCTGGATAAAGTTAAAAACAAATGACATGAAGCCGTGCTTCTTGATTCTTAAGTTTTAACTCCTGAATTCTAACTCCTGTAGGAGCAATTTCGGTGCAGAATGCGGAGCTAACATGAACTGCCCCTACTTCTAACTATTTGTAGCAAACTTTTTAACTGTTCATAATTTCATTCCTCAATAAAAACATTCGATAGAAAACAGCAAAAATTACATACTAATACCAAATTCATATGAAATTGCATAGAATAATATTTCCAAAAGAATTGACCGAAGATAACCAAACATAAGGACTGATGAATTAATCTATTTCATCATCCCGTGCAGCCTCACATAAAATTGGTATAATAAAGAATTTCAAAAGTGACAAATTATTAAGTCTGGTTTAAATTGTCCAAATCAGGGTAAAGCTGTCTCACCATCTTCAGCAGATTCTACTTGATAGTTTTACTGACTTAAAAAGCGATGAAGTAAATTTATGATTGCCTGGTCATCATCAACGACAAGAATCTTCGCAGACGCAATTTGAAAACTCTCCTATT
>JBARXI010000082.1:0-16694 GCA_049647275.1 Microcoleaceae cyanobacterium | reverse complement strand
GCTAGAAAACCTACTACCGCATCAAATGTTAGCTAAAACTTTGGAACTTATCCTAGTTTCCGAAGCCGTTGTAATAAGTCTTCGTATTGTTGAGTAGAATTTGATTTTTTTTCCACTGATTCTGTAGCTAATGAGTTGAGAATTTTCAGACATTTATCGCAGCGATTCCCTTTCCAACAATAACACTCATCTACTAACTCCAACAAAGTAGTTTTTAATCGATTATTTTCTGACAGTAATGCCTGATAATTTCCTTGAATAGAGTCAACAACAAGACTCATCTGTTCTAAATCTTTGCTAAAATTTTCCAGGTCCTTAACACTATCCGCGCGAATTTGTTTTTTGAGTAGAATTTTTTCTCGTAAGTTCTCTTCCCACTGTTGTTTTTGTGGAGTTTTAGCACCTTGGTGAATTCTAAATTTAGCAACTTTATTCATTTTTTCCTCCCTTAGTTATCCTGAAAATTCTTGAGTGGTAATAAAGACGCAATCTTCAGATTGCGCCCTTACATATTTACTAAGACAATGCAGCAGTTACAGGTTCATTTCCGGGTTGTAATAATGTTTCATTACTGGCATTTAGCCTCAAAATTTCCGAACCATTATTACCATTAGTATGGGTCGCCATTAAATTAGCAGTTTCGTGAGGAGATAAATTATCTAAACAAACCATTTTTCTCGTACTTTCCAAATCAATCATTCTTGATAGATTAGTTTCATCAGAAAGCACTGCTGCTGCTTGGTCAATAATTGACCAATCTGTCCGTTCCTGCCAACGCCACTTTAAGCTGTAGTAATTGTTAAACTAAGCCAGGTAAGTTACCCTACCCGACTCGTCTTCAGAACCGGACGTGAGACGTATCACCTCATCCGGCTCCTCTCCTAAACATCCCTTTTCATGGGTACATCCCTGCCCTAATGTCAACATATCATCTACCCATATAAAATTTTCAGGTAAGTCCTGTAGCTTTGGTTTTTGATATGTTTTGTTGTCTAAGGCAGTTTTAGTATCGTGACAATGACGGTGCAATAATTGTTTATTTTTATATGTGTTGTCACCACCTTCAGACCTTGGTTTTATATGCTCAACTTCCATAAGGTCAGTTGGTCTAAAGGTTAGTCCACAATCAGCGCATTTACCTTTTTGTTTCTTTAAAAGTGTTGTGACTTCTTTCCTTACGCCTGGATGTTTACCGATTCTGCTACTCCAATAAGTCCATTCACCGTCTAATGGTGATTTATTACCTTTAACTTTGATGTGCCGTATTATAGGTACATCTGAGTGTTGGTTTAGTATATATTCGCCATCATTTAAAATCCAGTTTCTGGTTCCAATTCTAGGAAAATACTTTTTCTTTACCCAGGTGTTAGACTTGTTGGAGTGCCTTCTACTTGCCCATCTCCATAGTTTTTTCCATAGTAGGTGATCCAACTTTTGGAATTCCTCTTTACTGACTACGGTTGAGTAGTAGTTAGCCCATCCTCTTATAATCGGATTTAGTTTGGCAATTAAAGCCCTAAGTGGGGCAGATTTGTTTGAGTCGCATATTTCTGCCAGTTTCCGATAATGAGTCTCTATACTCTTGGCGGATGGTTTTATGAGCGTTTTAAATCCAAGTTTTGCTGACTTTACCTTCCACTGCTTGATTGTAAATCCTAGAAAGTTAAATCCGGGTTGATTCCCGTTATATTCCTCTAGAGTATGAGCAATTTTGGTTTTTTCTGGTTTTAATTCTAACCCTACTTGGTTTAACCATTCCTGAATCACAGTTTTTGCTTGTAGCACTACTTTGATGTCTTCATGTAGGATTACAAAGTCATCAGCATAGCGTACTAAAGTTAGACTCTGTGCTTTCATTTGCCAACCTTTTTGATTACCTTTTTCATTTTTCATGTCAAGGGTTTTGGCAAATTCTTTGAGTCTTTCTTCCATACCGTGCAGGGCGATGTTTGCTAGTAGGGGTGATATGACCCCTCCCTGTGGTGTACCTTCCACAGTGTCCAGGAATTGATTGTTGTCAAACACACCAGACTTTAACCATTGTTTGATTAATCGCCTATAAGGTGTTTGACCCACTTTTCTCAACAGTGCATCATGGTTAATTCGGTCAAAACATTTGGATATGTCAGCATCTAAGACATATTTTTGTTTTTTGTTGATACTGGCATAGATGGCATCAATGGCATCATGTGTTGACCTCCGGAAAAGACCATAGCTATTAGGTTCAAAACGTGCCTCCCATTCTGGTTCCATACCTAATTTCACCAGGCTTTGCAATGCACGGTCGTACATTGTTGGGATGCCTAACGGACGTTTTTCATCCTTCCCTGGTTTTGGTATCGAGACTCTGCGGGTTGGACTTGCTTTGAGGTAGCGTGTGTTTAATATATCAACCAGGTTAAATCGCTGCATTGGAGGTAGGCTTTTTATACCATCTACTCCAGCAGTTTTCTTGCCTTGGTTATCCTGTGTCACGCGCCTAACAGCTAGCAACAAGGCGTAATAACTTTTGGTCAGAAGTCTTTGGTATTTAAGCATCTTGCGGATTTTGCCACGGCTGGATGCTCTGTAAATTAACTTTTGCAACTTAAATACATTCTTCTCCACCCGTTTCCAATCTATGTCTTTCCATTTGAGATTTGGATTAACACTGACTTGATTCGGTATATCGTCTGTATTCCATGCCACGCTTAAAAAGCGAGTGCTAATTGGCGAGGTCTCCTCAGAATGTAAGACGCACTCAAGAAAGGGTCTAGGGTTTTCTAGTTTTCTTTTTAGTGTTTTAGCTTTGTTCATTGCTAATCATTACCTTACATTAATCGGGTAAAGTTTGAGAGTCGCCTCTCTCCCCTCCCCTAAGAACCGGACGTGACAGTTTCCCATCATCCGGCTCAAGCCTTACTTCAAGCCTTTTTACTTGGATTTTCTAGAATGTACCTGCTTGTGACACGCTGTGTGTAGGTGCATTAGGTTTTCCGGGTCATCAGAGCCACCTTTTGCTACAGGTATTATATGATGGGTTTCTATTGATTCTCCGTTGAATAGGTTATCCCCGCACACCGGACATTTCCAATTTTGGAATTTGGCTATTTGTTCATATTTTGAACCTCTTGCCCAATAATTATTTCCGGTTTTAGTGCTTCGTTTCTCCCAATATTCTTGGAGTGAGGGGTCATCTGGACTAGCGTTCCCTTTTACTTTTATGTGCCTAGTTATGGGCGTGCTACTGATATCGTAGAGAACATATAATTGCTCTTTTCCTTTTCTATCAGTCCCTTTGCACATAAAAGTACCATTCCTCCTCTTAAAGCTACCGAAGTAGCGCTCAAATACCCAGTTTTTACTTTTGTTGGGGTGCCGACGTAATCCCCAACGGTAGAGGTCGTGCCATATACGATTTTCTATGTATGAAAAGGTTTCTTTACTAACTACACCTCTATAGTAGTTAGCAAAACCCCGGAGAAGTGGATTCAAGGTCTTGATGACTTCCTTTTGAGTCTTCGCCTTCATTTGAGCTAGAGTTTTCCCTATCTTTTTACAGAAGGCAAAAACTTTTTCTTTTTGAGGCTTTATGAGTAATTTGTCATTGTAATGACGTAAGTTGAACCCCAGGAAGTCAAACCCGTCTTTTATGTGTACTATCCTTGTCTTCTCCTCACTGATTTCTAAGCCTCTATTTGACAACCATTGCTTTATCAGGGTAAGCACTTGCTCCAAAGATTCCTTGTCTTTAGCTGTGACTACAAAGTCATCTGCGTACCTGATGATGCCTAGCTTTGGGTTCAATGTTTTTATATATCCTTCTAACCCGTGCAGTCCAATATTCGCAAGCAATGGACTGATCACACCACCTTGAGGAGTACCTGTTTGAGTTGGGTTGAATTTTCCCTCATCAATAAACCCTGCTTTTAACCACCCTTGGATTAGCCTACCGCGCGGGAACGAGCCAATCAGTTCTTGAATGGATTCATGGGCGATGTTGTTAAAGAAGCCTTTGATATCAGCGTCTAGAACCCATTTATGTTTTCCTGTGATGCCGTTATTTAGTTGATTAAAACATCTTTCAATGGCATCATGGCAGCTTCTACCTGGCCTGAAACCATAGGAATTGGCCTCAAACTGGGATTCCCATTCAGGTTCTAGCACATTCCTAATTATTGCCTGTGCGACTCTATCTCTCACGGTTGGGATTCCGAGAGGACGTTTCTTGCCATTTGATTTAGGGATATACACCCGCCTTGCAGGTGATACTTTTGGTATTTCCCATTTGTTGACAAGTTTCACTCGCTGTGCGGGAGTGTTGATTACCTCCTTATCTACTCCTGCGGTTTGCTTTGCGGTATTAACCTGAGTGATTTGTCGAACACTGAGCAATAGGTTGGCTCGGCTTTTGAGCAACAATTTCTGCAACCTTCTGAGTTGCTTCCATTGACCAAGTTTTCGGGCACGAAAGATCCTCTGACGCAGATTCTTAACAATCTTACGGGCTTTTTTCCAGTTAACCTGTGTCCAGTCCGTAAGTTGTCCATTGACTCCATTTATCAGGCAAGAGCGTGACATCTAACTTATGTCTCCGTTTAGTTTCTTTATCATTGTTTCATCCGTGTAAGACCCAAGAGAAGTCTGCTATTCCTTTCGGTCAAGGGCAAATTTTGAACCCCTATTCACCCCATGACAAGGTGACATTCGCTTTTTCTCTCATCTTCTGCCCTCCAGAGAATTCTGTCTTTGTTACCTCGGACTTACTCATCGTTTCGACCTTCCGAATGAGACTCTGTAGGGTTTACCCTGTCGTATTACTTGAAGTTTCTTTGAGATAGTGAGGATGGCTGTCTTTTCTGCGGGGAGAGTTTTGTTCCCACGTTTAGATGATAAACGAGCATCTAAACCTACTCCCTTACCTTTTGGTTACAGCCTTTGAGGGATAATTTGGCTGTTTCCACTATCACGCAGTTTAGTCAACAACTTAGCTTTGTTCATCCTTCTACTCTTTCCCTCTTGCTCCTAACCGCATAATCCCTTGTGGCTTCGGTTACTTTCAGGGTCTGCATTCTGCCAATTTCATTACTTACTCTTGACATGACCGGACTCGTAGAGTCTTTTCTGTGAGGGCTAGGGGTGGAAATCCCTGGGGAACCATGGTGTTCCAGTTCAAGTGACCTTTCAGGTCGCGCCGTCTAACAGTGGGTACGTCTGCATATATATGCTTCTTACCCAATCCTACTCTCTCTAAGACCTGCAACCTTTGTGCAGATTGACCTTGAATGGCGCACCTTCGTTCTCGACCTATATTCTCAGGATGTCTTAGAGAGGTTTTTTCGTTCCCTTATGCCTTTTATTACGGCTGATTTAGTGGGGCAAACTCTCCCGGAGGGTTCTGTATGTTTGTTGATAATTTCAATGGAATAAAATTATCCATAGACCCTCTAGCTTGTAGGCTCTTCATTCCATAGCTACCTTTGGAATGGATTCAGGTGACGAGAGTTTAATTGCCTTTCTGTTCGTCCACGTGTCAACCTTTGCTAGCGGTATTGTCACTGGTAACTGCTATCGTTCCGCATTTAGACCAGCTTTAGGGATTGATGTTCAGTCGCTACCCTATGGCCTACGCTGTCAACCCAACAGAAGGGTGGTAGGAATTTCACCTACAAGGTAATAAGAGTTGTTTCCAAGTCGGAGGTTGTCCTCATGTATTGTCTTGGAACGGCTATTTATACCCACTTTTTAGTGGTTTAGTAGCCAACGAGTCGCACCCCATTGTCCTGATTGACAATTATTTCTAACTGCAATGGGAATTTCTGGTACTAATAAAGCTTGTTTAGGTTTGGCTCCAAAGACATAAATTTCCGGTTTATTATTAGTTTTAGACATTTATTTTTCTTTCCATTTAATTGTGTTTCTTGTTGCTTATTGTCAGAGAATTGGGGTGTAGAAATATTCCCAATTTCCTGTATATAATTAATGAATCAGATGTGTTACTCGTGCTGGCTCAGGATATTTGTAGTCTGTAGTTGCTTCCTCCTGGGCCTTAATAATTCGCAGTGCTCCCAACAGATGCTCCAGCATTTCTATATGAGCCTGGGTAAAGTGAATGCTGAACCCTTCTCCATCCCTTGCATAGCCTGGGCAAACAAGAGAGGCTGAACTCTGTTCTTCATGAGTGGCGATATACAGCCAGTCTTCGTCTTCAAGTTTGTAGTGGGTGTCTGTCCAGGTTCTCAGCATAGTGGTATCCTCCAGATAGGTGGTACTTGTTGGAAGTCTAGTAGATTTACAAGTAGCCATTTTCGGCTTAACCCTATATATAGTGTTTAATTTTAGTTGGCGTACTTTTCAACCTTACTAGTAGTGTCAGTTAATTGATTATTTCATCAACTCAATCTATTGTAGCGAAAGTTGATTTTGTCGTCAAGGGTAAAGTTGAAATTTTCGTCAAAGTTGCTTAAAATGCTTACTAGGAGGTAAAAGCCGTGGAAAAAAGTTTTGGAAAGTTGATTAAAGAGGCCCGCAAGGACAAGGGATATTCCCAACGGGAGCTGGCCCAGTTCCTAGGAGTGGACTTTACCTATTTGTCCAAATTGGAAAACGATCGCGCTGACTATGCGCCAAAGGAAGATGTGATTCGGGGATTAGCCAGAAATCTCAGTTTGAATGAGGAGGAGTTAATTTTTCTTGCTGGCAGAATTCCCCAACAATATGAAGAGATTCTCAAGCAGAATCCAAAGGAGATGCTGATGTTGTTCCGGCGAATGCAGGAAAATCCTGAGTTTGCTCAAAAAATATCTCAAGCTGCTACAGAGGGAGAATAATACAGTGAGTATCCTGAAACCGTATCGCTATCATCGCAAGGAGTCGATTGAGCATCGGGCAAATGATATTCTGAGGCGAATGCAAATGACCGAAAATTTTGCTCCCAAATGGCCCTTTGAGGCTTCTTTGGTGGCCGATTTTTTGGATCTGGGAGTGGTTTGGGATTACATCCCACCCGATGAGGAAGGTGCGATCGCAGCGCGAATATTACCCAGTGAACGGTTGATTGAAATCAATGAAGAGATTTTGGATAAGCCGCAAGGGTTTCAAGAATCTACTCTTGCCCATGAAATCGGTCATTGGGTTTTACATATTAACCAAGATGAAGCCGATGGGGTTGTTAAACAGTTAGAACTGGATCTGGGTGATTATGGAACGCCAAAAGAGTCGGAACAACCTTTTGTTTGTCGGGGTGCTGCTAATAGCAAGATTGACTCTATTGAATGGCAAGCGCAATATTTTGCCGGTTGTTTGTTGATGCCAAAAGCTATTCTTGAGGAGAAGCGAAAAGGTCTGGATTTAACTAAGTGGTCGCACCTTTATAAAATCAAAGATGAATTAGGTGTGAGTATTTCTAATTTAACTTATCGTCTGCAAGAGTTTGGCTGGATTTCTATTCCTAAAGGTGGTCGGAAAATTTACCGGGGGCCTGTGGAAGTGGAGGGGCAACAACAACTATTTGGATAGACTGCTAGGGAATAATTGGGGATTTGAGACTTTAGCTAAAGTTTCAAATCTCTTATTATTAATTCTATTTGAGTCGTGAATTTTCGTTGTAGGTAGTCGGCGGTAAATATTGAAGATATGAACAGTAATAGTTAGTAAAAGTATAGTCAAATATAGACAGACTTGATTCCATTTCAGAAATTCCCTTCACTTTTACTTTGAGAGATTAATTCTCCTGGGGTGAACTACGCACCTCTCTATCCCATAGCGATTCTCTTGGTGCGCGTTCCCTGGGTGATTGCGAATCACCGGGGTCGCACCGCTAAACGCATAAGGGAGATGCTTTTCGTAAAATATTGTAAGAACCATTCACATCAGACTGACAAAGAATTCCTCCATCGGTTCGATATAAACCTCGCTGTCTTGATGCAGTCGCTCATGGGGGAAACCCCCAAGACCGCGCTGCATCGCCTAATTCTTTTTCCAGAAAATACAGGTTTTTCAGTTGTTTTTCCGTACACGGGAATCGGATCGTCATTCAAAAAGTTAGAAGCTGAGGTATACGATTCTTCTTGAATAATCACCTTGATGCCTACTAATTGACATTTATAAGTAATCATCTCAATCAATCGAGAGTGGGGAATAGCAACAAAATGCTTGATTATTGACTTTCCCTAAGTTGACCTCTTGTTTCCAGCCGTCATTTTTCCCAATAACTAAAGTCGTTATTTCAAGGTCAACTAAGAGATTAACTAGATAACGACTCGCTCGATGAAGATAGTTATCTATCTTCTGATTCCGACATCGGGTTAAACGGCTGATTCGCCTCGAACTTTTTGAAGTTCCTTTCAGCAGAGATTGCAACTGAGCTAGACGTTGGTTGTAAAATTGATTTAGGCTTTTTAAGGGTCTGCCATTAATCAACAAAGGAGTAAAATCCGGTTGATTTGAAGTGACAGCCATCAAATTATCTACACCTAAATCTATCGCCGCTATCTTCTCAGTTGGAGTTAATAACTGTTCCGATTCTTCATAAATGACCTCGATGACATAACAATCACATTTAGGAACGATTCGGACTTCTGCGATGGGTTGAGCTACTCTTGTGGAAAACTCAATTGAAGTCCCTGATAGTTTGACTAATCCTTGTCTTAGCCCCACTTTACTGAGAGCTTGAATCGTATAGACCAGTAGATTTCTCCCCTTTTTTGTATCTTTATACTTTGGGATTTTGGGTCTTCCTAAAAATTTATCGGGATGTTTTTTGAACTCAGCTAGAGCCTTGAAAAAAGATTTCCAGTTTCGGTCTAATCCTCTTAAGACTTGCTGTGAAACTTTGGCGGGCATGACTTTATATGCCTCAGTCTCTTTCATCACAGAAGCCATCTGATTATAAGTGAGATAGCCATGACCATAGAGCCAGTTTTGACGGATGATATAATTAGCTGAGTTATATAGGTTTTTAGACTGCCAAGATAAATGATCGATCTGTGCCCAAAATCGATGTCCTCTCTTAATAATATGTCTTTCAGCCAGCTTCATCAGCGTCCCTGAGATTTTAACTCCGCTATAATCTTTTCAGTTTTTCGTTTCGACCAACTCACTCCGTAAATTCGAGCGCAAAAAGAAGTAATAATCGCGATTAAGTCTGACATTAACTCATCTTGTTTGTCCTCACTTGGATTAACAATCTCAACTTTTTTCTCTAGTTCTTTTAACAAAATTTCTAGATAATTCGTGCCAAATCTTGCTAGATGATCTTTATGTTCGACAATCAAAACATTATAGTTGAGGTCAACTATAATCTTAGCCAATTGTTTCCGATTATCATTTAAACCACTGCCAATCTCTTTAACTATAATTTTTCAAGAATCTTGCACTTATTGTTATATTTTTTCAATTTATAAATATTTCTCTGAGACGAGCTCTGAAATTAATTTTTATTTTATTTGACTTGAATATCTGGAGTTAAATTCAAATCGACTTCAAGAGGGAGTAGGTAGTAAATATAAATATATAGCAGTCCTATATAGGTTGTATTAGTTATATCCTCAAATACAAAGTTCATAGGAAACGATGTAGTCAGGACAACGATTTTTATTTTATTGGATAAGTTTAAATCTATTACAACTCATTTAGGACTGCTATACCCGCATTTCTCAAATAAATGAGGTACATAATTTATAATTCTGGATTCGAGGGAAAACCAGAGCTGGATACAAGGAAAATAGAAGAGGGAAAAAATAATGTATCTCATTAATATCAGAACTACTATAGCTCCTACCATATATTGATAAAATTCAACTATAAGCAAAATTATCAATATAATTGTTAGTTTTTTTATTTATGAATCTGATGCAACCTTCTTTTAAAGTAGGTATATATTGATCTTCATATACTGTTGTTTTAGTCATTCCTAACTCTGCAATCATAGGCAGTATTTCAGACTGTTTGAAAGGTTTGGTCAGATAGCCATCTGCACCGTATTTTTTTGCTTCATTATAGTCATTTTTATCATTTTTGCTAGTACAGAAAATCACAGGAATATGCTGTGTTTCAGGGTCACACTTAATTTGAGTACATACAGCATAGCCACTTATTTTTGGTATATTAATATCGAGAAGCACTAAATTAGGTTTCTCAGAATAGACTTTTTCTAGAGCTTCTACCCCATCACTAGCTTCTATTACATTTAGTCCAAGTCGTATTAAAGAGTAGGAAATGATTTTTCTGACTGTAAGATTATCTTCTACTAATAAAACTTTTGTTTTGAGCATTTCCCGCATTTCTCCTGTGGATTGGTTGATTGATTTGCATTGACAAAACTCCTGACCGTTATATCCAGGCTCGGCAACTCGTGTATAGAATTACGATTGTTTTTTGTTCATTATTGTTATAACTTCAGTAGTTTCAGTTAATACTTTTGTCGGTTCTAGGTATTAAATAATATATTAAGATTAAATGAACTAACTTGGCAGTGATACTATTAGTTATATCACGTGATATTAATCACTTCACATTGGCGATCGTAATTATTTACAATGGTAACAAAATCTTCACTAAGAGTATAATTTATCCTCAAACATATCTTCACAGGGAACCTGTTTAACATCTTGGAATCCTAAACTTTCTAAATATAAAATCCATCCAGATGAAATATTTTGTATGTTCAATATGCCCATTAACTGAGCTACATCTGCTCTCCAAGGAACTGTTGAGATTTTGTATCCTTGCCAGTCTGACTCTATGCAAAGCCAGTCCGGAATGGTATTGATGTCAAGTTTATTTGATAATTTCCAAGTTGCTCTAAAGCAATATAATAGTAGAAGCTAGAAGATGGCACTTACAGCAATTTCCGAAGTTATGAGGTACAGTTGTTTTTCTTCTTTTCTGTTCCCTGTTCCCAGATCCGGTGTTCCCTGTTCCCTCAAACCTAAAGTTTTGTACCTCATAACAAGGAAAAACGCTGTAAAGCGTGAAAAATTCTAAGGGATTGAGTAGAAAAAATAGTGCAATTGCTACAACCTGTAGCAATCCTAAATTGGTTGTGAAAAATGTTATAACAGTCAATTTTAACTGAAAACCTTTTATAGCCGTTTGTGAAAAGGTAGACTACGTAAAAACAAAATTATATTACCCAATTGGTTTACTTATTTCTGTTGCTGTAGTCCAAGAAGAATGAAAACCGCTCTAAATTCTGACTTCTGTACATCGCCAATCTGACTGATCCCCTACCTGATTCCTTACTCTTAAGCACCACGAAAATATTACAACTTAAATAGGATTGCTATATATGAATTAACTTTCAGCTAGCTTAATATAGAAGATAAACTTAGTATACAGCAGATTGCAGGTTAATGACCTGCAGCGAACGGGCTGAATATTTGTTACCTGTTACCTGTTGCCTGTTGCCTACTCCCTACTCCCCGCACTTCCAACACTTCCAACACTTCCCACACTTCCCACACTTCCCACACTCCCCACACTCCCCACACTTCCAACACTTCCAACACTTCCAACACTCCCCACACTTTTCACACTTCCTAAAACGATAAATATATGTACTTCATCAAGTTAGAAACTGCTGTAATTTGTTCTTAACCCAGAGATATTGGTAACTGCTCTGACAAACGATTTTTTAAATCCAATATTAAATCTTCCTGATTTCTATGAGCTTCCCAAAATCCAGAATTAAATATATCTATGTGCCATTCTCCTTGGATAAAATCTTCATCTTCTGAAACAATACCAACATAATAAATTAGGTGTTTTGGACCGATGATATAGCGCTTTTTGAAACTAACTTGACGCCCAATTACCTCACCACTTAATGTAGCTTCTCCCAAATAATTATCATCTAATATATTTCCACTTAAGCTATTACCAGCTTGAATAAGAGTAGCTTCAAACCTGGTTTGATTTCCCAGTTGCCAATATGTACCTAGCCAAGTTCCACTTAAATTTGCCATAGGCGCTGAATCTAATTTTTTTGATAAAACATTATTTGATTTGCCGAAAATAATTAAGGCATTGCTCTAGTGTTGATGTAGCTTCATATTGTATCTTATTGTGGCAGATACAGTACATTTATCTTTATAAATTTTAGTTAAAAAAATCTACTTTATTGTCACATTTCTTTACTTATAATGCTTAAATTAAATCTTGAGGTTAGTGAAAAATCTGGATCTATAAATATAGTCGAATAAATAGAAGTCAAAATTCTCCTGTCGTCATACACAAACCTTACTTGGCTTCATACAACTCATAGTCTTACTTGAAAATTGATTAATAGTCAAGTTTTTCTGGTTATCATCAACTTTAAGTATAATTATTAAATAAGTTGAGCGATCGGAGATTATGGCTAAAAAATCAACATAGGATGAGTTATAAAAATAGTTCTACTAGAATCTAGTACTATAGCAATTCTCAAAAAGCGTGAGGTACAAAATTCGTTTGTTTTAGGGAATACCGGATCTGGGAACACCGGATCTGGGAACACCGGATCTGGGAATAGGAATAATAAAGATAACTGTACCTCACAAAGGGTGAGAAACGCTATATATATATTAATTAAGACCTTAATCTGTTTCTCCATAATGTTCTAGATAAGTTATTATAAGAGATTAAGAGATAGACTGCAGTTGTAGAAATTTTATCCTAGTGTAAACAACATTCTCAAAAGCACAACCAGCTCCTCTTAACGATAAAAAATCAGAAATATTAAATAAACTTTCAAATCAAACTATTGGGAAAAATGAGCCGAAACAAACAACTTTTTAATCAACATAAACATTCTCCTGAACCTCAGCAAAATGATGTATTTAAAGTATTCAGCCAATCTCCGGTCGGTACATCAACTTGGAATTGGATTTTAATGACTCCAGGTTCAGGAACAGGTCAAATTTTTCTGCCTCTTTCTACAGAAGCAGGATTAACAACAGATTATGAACCCAAGTTTTTATTGAAAATGCCTCCTGGGAAAAGTTGGGATTTAGAGGCATCTGTAAAAGTTACTGCTAAAGCGGGAGTTTTTACCACAAAAATAGACTATATTTCTGTGGCACTTTTATATGTACTATTCCAGTTATCTGGTAATGATTACATTTACAAAGTTTTGATTAATCATTATGGGGGAGATATTTTACCTTCTCCTTTATACAAATTGCAAAAAATGCAACATTTAACCATATTATTAATCGAGGATAAGCCTCAGCCAGAAAGAGCACTAAAAATTGAGAATCAAATTGATTGGTCAAGTCTATTAGAAAAAATTGAATCAGTAACAGCTTGGGATTGGAAAGCTTTTAATACAGCAAAAATGCAGGTGGATTCTACTCAAGAATTGTGGAATATTAACACAAAAAAACAAGGAAAAATCACAACAATCGGAATGTTAAATGACCGATTTAGACAAGGGGATCGAAGTTTAGGAGAATATAAAATGAGCCGACAAGTATTAGCATTACCGCTCAAAAAACAAAAACAACTTTTCAAACTAATTCAAGAATTTTATGATTTTACGCCGGAAAATGATCCTAGAGGCGAACATAATATGGGTCAAGTTATAATGGATGGTGTGGAATATATTTGGAAAATCGACTATCTGGATACAAGTATGATTATGCTCTCAAATGAACCTGAAGATATTAATAAAACTACAAGGATATTATTGGTAATTCGAGCTGATGAATTTTAAGTTGAAATAGGAAAAAGTAAGCTGGAAAAAAGAATGAGTGAAGTGGGGAATCCCATAAATAAATTTATGGGGTTTACAGGAACAATTTTTTCGGAAAATACCCTCATTACAATGGTAATTATGTTCTATTTTTCCAAGTAGATTACTGCCATAGTAGCGGTAGAAGTTTCTTTTATCCTCACCACTTTCTCTTAGTTATTCAGTCAAGCATCGTGGATATTTCGGGGTAAGAGTTTGACCTTGGTGACAGCCAAACGTCATCTTAAATATATTAATGTCAGAAAATTTTCAGGAGAAAAATAGTGATTTCAGGAAAAGCAACAACAACAGCTACTAAATCTTATGCTCAACTTCATCAAACAGAATGCCTACCCGAACATTTTCGAGAATTTCACAACTTAACTGCAAGCTCAATTGGTATTGGTACATATATAGGAGCGGCAGATTCAGAAACAGATAATTTAGTCACAGAGGCAATTATTAAATCTGTTAAAAGTGGGATAAATCTAATAGATACGGCGATTAATTATCGGTCTCAGCACGGAGAGAAAAGTGTTAAAGAAGCACTAATTAAATTAATAGAATCAAAAACAGTATCGCGAGAAGAATTAATTATTTGCTCCAAAGGTGGCTTTATTCCCAACCGAGAAAAAAAAGAGTGGTTTCAACGAGAATATGTAGACAACCCTAAATTTAATATTCAGGCAACAGATATGGTGGGAGAAATTCACTCTATGCACCCTGAATATATTCAAGACCAACTCGAACGCAGCTTAAGAAACTTGGGAGTAGAAACTATTGATATCTATTACCTACATAACCCAGAAAGCCAACTTGGCATCATTTCTCAAGATGAATTTTACAATCGAATTCTAGCAGTTTTTGAAGTGCTAGAAAAAGCTGCTGATGCTGGCAAAATCAGCGCCTATGGTATTGCAACTTGGCAAGGTTTTCGAGTGCCACCAACCAATGAAAAACATATTAACTTAGCCAAAACAAAATATATTGCTCAAAATATTGCTCAAAAAGTAGCAGGTGGGAGTTGCGATCGCTTCCAATTTATCCAACTGCCAGTCAACCTAACTATGCCAGAAGGCATTATCAGCCCTACTCAACCTGTAGGCGACAAAATTTTACCTGCCATCGCAGCAGCAAATCGATTGGGCATGAATGTCATCGCCAGCGCCTCCATTGCTCAAGCGAAAAACCTCAAGCAACTTCCCCAAAAATTCATTACTGCCCTCGGCGAAAATCTGCAAACAGATCCAGTACGCGCTCTCCAATTTACTCGTAGTGTGCCTGGTTTATTTTCTGCTCTAGTGGGAATGAAATCTCCCAATCATTTAGCAGAAAATCTCAGTCTCACCAGCATTCCTCCACTAGATGCTGCCCACTTTGCTAAGTTGATAGGATGATTACTTAATATTTGTTTTTTTAATCATATAAAATGGGAGTGAAAACTCTCATTTCTCAATTACATTTCAAGCTAGAATAAATCTATGAGTTGCTGTTAATATACTCCTGCCTTACTTCCTCTGCACGAAGAGTATAACCTTTATCCTTTAAACAATTACTAAATTCAACTTCAGCGTCACTAATTTTAGGGTTATCTTTTAGCAAGAAAGTCCGCTCTAAATAATCATTACCAAATTCAGATCAAGCTCTTCCTAAATCAGGTTCGCTTAACTGTTTTGGCAGACAGCTAATAACAGCATTCAAACGTTCTGCCTCAATAACTCTTGTTTCATTATCCATTTTTCCGGCTTGAGCTGACATAGGATAAAGCCCTAGTAGGCAAACTCAACCTACTAATACTACGCCAAAAATGATAACTGGCTTCATTCCCTGGCTAATTTTATAGAAATAGTTGATAAATAAAAAAAATCCCTCAATATACTAAATTCATTTACAACATAACGAAATATTAAGTATACTGCCTCTCTCTGAAGAAAGACTATAAATTATGTCTTTAGAAGGTTACTCAAATTATTTTTTAATAAACCTTTACAAACTGCGTAAATGTTTGTTAAGTTGTGAATATAAATATCAAAAGACAGGAGATAAATTTAATGAGTAATGAACTAATTCCTACTCCAAATGCGATTACTAAAGATAAAACTGAAGTATACGATCTGAAAAAGCGTTTAGATTGGGGCGAGCCTGCGTTAACTATTGTTGATGTGAGAGATAGAGATGCTTTCAATACTTGCCACATTATGGGAGCTATTTCTATGCCCTTGGATGAAGTAGTTAAGCAAGCTCAGTCTAGTCTCGAAAATGTTCGTGACATTTATGTTTACAGTGATATAGACGAAGAAACTGCTGAAGCTGTAGGAAAGTTGCGTGAAAGTGGTTTTGAAAATGTTTCTCAAATCATCGGTGGTTTGGGTGCATGGAAAGCTGCAGATTATCCCATTGAATAGTTTTTTACTGTTGTTATTTGTTGGATTTCCCAAAACTTAATTAATTAGCACAGTAAGTTGATAAATAAGTGCATAAAAGACAGCCGTAAAAATATTGCATCGCTCCGCTTATCCCCAGGATAAACCCAACATTTACTTACATACATTTATTTATGTGAATGTTGGGTTTCGCGCTTTATATCTCAATTTTATATAGTAATTTCATTTGATTTGCGTAAAAAACCTGGCTGCTTTTAGGCAACAGCTCCGTCAGGCAACAGGTAAGAAGGTTTGCCGGAATTTTTACTGTTAGTAAATAACCAACTCTTGTTTTATATCTCATTTGAAAACGCTATATCATGTCCGGATAATTAGTGATAAAAAAAGTTTCTCCTTTTCTTCTTTTTTTTTCCTTCTTCTTCCTTTTTCTTCCCTCCTGACTCCTCTGTGCTTATTTATAACTATTCAACCGGACATGATATTAGGTTATTTTTTTTACCTTAATGTCGGCAGAAGGCTCCCGTTATAACCGAGGGGGATTTATCGAGGCGAAGCCGAGTACCCCCAATGGTTTAGCGGTGAGATGAATGCCGACCAACTAACAATTGAGCGACAGCGAA
>JBARXI010000081.1:0-7587 GCA_049647275.1 Microcoleaceae cyanobacterium | reverse complement strand
GTCTTTGCGGATATTTGCGATCCGACCGTGGATTTTTGCTAGTTTTTTCACCGCTTTTTGGCGATTATTAGAACCTTTCACTTTCTTGCTCACTTGACGCTGTAGGTGTTTTAAACGCTTACTCATGAGTCTATAAGTTTTGGGATTTTTAAACACCTTAGCGTTAGAGCAAACGGCTAATTCCTTAATTCCAATATCGACACCAACTGTAGGTCTTTGTGCTTCAATACTTGGTTTCTCAACTTCATATTTAATAGCTATAAACCATTGATCGGCAGTACGAGAAATCACACAATTATGTGTTGCTGTTACAGGTAATGGTTCGGCAAGACGCACCCAACCTATTGAAGCTAATTTAACTCGTTTACCATCATTTTTAATTTTTGGTGCAGCTTTGCTACCTGATTCTAAGTAGAACGAGTCGCGTTGACCTTTGTTCTTTAATTTTGGTTGTTTAGCAACTTTCTTAAAGCATCTATCCCAGGCTGTTCGCAATTCCTTTAATGCTTATTGTGGAACATTTTTATTAGTTTCATAGTACCAAGCATTCTTAGACTTAACCTCGGCAACCAATCTTTTATGAAGGTCAATAGCTGATGGTACTTTAATTGTTTTGTCAGTTTCCCGTTGCACTAAGACATCTTTAACTAACGCATTGGCCCAGTTGTAAGCGTGCCTTGCAACACCGGATGCTGTGCGAAATGCTGTAACTTGTTTATTGTTTGGTTTTAGTTCAACCTTGATACTTAAAAGCATTTGACTCGACCTTTCAAATGTGTAATAGTCATATCATAGTGGTTATTTTGTGTGCTTACTTATAGCTAAGCTTCAAGAGCAAATAAAAGTTAAACATTATAGTATAATTGTTTAACGTCGATCGTTTAAATCCTATTTAGGTCTAAATAGTAAAATTAACACAATAACCAGTCTAAAATCAGACTTAAAACTTAGGCAAAATTCCCAACGTTTACATATATTATGTTTTGAGTCTAAAGAACTGTTTAATGCTCAACATCATCTAACAGAAAATGGATATCAAAGCTTAGATTGTTGGCGGGTTGAGTGGTACAAAAAACGTTTTGGAAGATTTATATACGTAGGCAAATCTAATCATGGTGAGGCAACTGTGATGAAAGTTTTACGACTAGATGATGAAGCAAATTACACCCTAAAAATTCAATTACTAAGACCGTTGCAACCCTAATCTGCTAAAGAGATAGCGGTTTAATTTTAAGTAACATACCGAGAGCTTACACATCGAATATTTGATTTAGATTACGCCTTATTGAGACATAAACCAATTACAACAAGGGGAAAAAGATGATAAATGGTATGTGCATCTAAAACTATGCATAAATAAGTCCCCCTACAAGGGGGTAGGGTTTAGAGCTGATTTTTCTATAAGTAAGCTGCCCGTGCTTTTAAATTGGTTATTAAGACTAGGCAACAGGTAACACTTGACAGGAAAGGGATTGGGGAAGATTTAGTTAAGTTGATAAAATTCAGTTTAAATGCGTGTTAGCTTACAATGATAGTAATTGGAGACAGTTTTCTAGTTTGATGAAGCTAAATTATATCCGAAAGGACTCAACTTTTTCAATGGATGAAAGCCCTTGAGAGAATGCTCACCCATGATTTGTGGGCCGAACATGAACTTTTTTTGCAAGTTAAACATTGAAACGAGTGAGCAGTAAAGTCATTATCAGTCAACGATGAAGAATGTCTTAGAAGCAGTTGAGATGGTAAAAAGGTGATAGGTCAACTACCTAACAGCAAAAGCTGTTTGAACTGGGCTTTGCACCAAGGCCTATCTACGCAAACTTTGATCATTCGTTGCCTCAATATGTTTGCCATAGATTGGTCTTACCGAATAATTAATAGTTGATAATTAAACAATTCAGGTTTAAAGCCTCCCCTTTTTAGGGGGTAAAATCAAAAAAATTCCTTAAGTGTCAATCCCCTTATTTTAAGAAGGGGTAATTATTAATTGTTAATTGCTGAAACAGCATATGCTGGTTGTAAACAACCTTCCGTAGGCTCAAAATACTTATTTAGAGTGGTTTCCGATTTTAGGGACAAATTAGCATAAACTCAATCATTCAGTGGCCAAACTGATTTTCTAATCTCTGCCGAGTAGATACTTTAGACCCAAAGGTTTGACTATACGTCAGGTTTTCTTCTGCCACTTGAATTATAGCATTTTCTTTGGAAGAACACTATATTGATTGCATTCATCAAGGGATTCTAGACGGCGCTATGGCCTGAGACTTCTGTAAGATTGAGTTAAATTCTAGTTTCACCCCTGGACATCTGCTGAGTGCTTTCAAGACTTGGTGGAGTTGTGCCCATCGATCGTCAACTTGCCCAGATTCCCTAATTTTGTTATATTCCTTACTCTTTAATTTGATTGTAAAAAAAATTCTATGACAACAATAACCATTTCTGCTGACCAAGTTAACCAAATAATTTGGAACCATCACCACGATCCCTTTCAAGTCCTCGGTGCGCATCAAATTGAACAAGAAGGCAAAACCGTCACGGTAATCCGAGCCTACCAACCAAATGCTGAAGCTGTCTCAGTTATCTCTCCCATAGACCGGAAAGAATACCCAATGCAGTCAGTACATCACCCCCATTTCTTTGAATGTGTGATTGAAGACCAGGAACTAGCCAACTATCAACTTAAAATCAAAGAAGGAGAAAACGAACAGGTTATCTACGACCCCTACGCCTTTCGCTCTGCGAAATTGACAGACTTCGACCTACTTCTATTTGGAGAAGGTAACCATCACCGCATCTACGAAAAACTAGGAGCCCATCTCACAGAAGTCAATGGAGTCAAAGGAGTTAATTTTGCCGTTTGGGCCCCCAATGCCCGCAACGTTTCCATTTTGGGAGATTTTAACCATTGGGATGGTCGTAAACACCAAATGCGAAAAGGACACTCAGGAGTTTGGGAACTATTTATTCCCGATATTGGCCCTGGAGAACATTACAAATATGAAGTCAAAAATTGGGAGGGACACATATACGAAAAAAGTGACCCTTACGGTTTCCAACAGGAAGTCAGACCCAAAACTGCCTCCATCGTTGTCGATCTAGACTCTTACACTTGGAACGACCAAGAATGGATGGAGCAACGTCGCCACACTGACCCACTTACCAAACCAATCTCAGTTTATGAATGTCACATAGGCTCTTGGATTCATGCTTCTTCAGCCGAACCGGCTAAATTGCCCAACGGCGAAACTGAACCCGTAGTTCAAGTATCAGAACTCAAACCCGGTGCTCGTTTCCTCACTTACCGAGAATTAGCAGACCGTTTGGTTTCTTACGTTAAAGATTTAGGCTACACTCACATTGAAGTACTGCCAGTGGCAGAACATCCTTTTGATGGTTCTTGGGGTTATCAAGTTACAGGATATTACGCTCCGACCTCTCGCTACGGTAGTGCGGAGGACTTTATGTACTTTGTGGATAAATGCCATGAAAATGGTATCGGCGTTCTTGTAGACTGGGTACCTGGACATTTTCCTAAAGATGGACATGGTTTGGCTTTCTTCGACGGAACTCACCTCTACGAACATCCAGACCCACGCAAAGGTGAACATAAAGAGTGGGGTACTTTGGTCTTTGACTATGGTCGTAACGAAGTCCGTAACTTCTTGGCAGCTAACGCGCTATTTTGGTTTGATAAATATCATATTGATGGGATGCGGGTAGATGCTGTTGCTTCTATGGTTTACCTGAACTATCTCAGACCAGATGGTGAGTGGGTTGCAAATCAATACGGTGGGGTTGAATATATTGAGGCTGCTGATTTCCTCCGCCAAACTAACCATTTGATTTTTGGTTACTATCCTGGTGTTCTCTGTATTGCGGAAGAATCTACTTCCTGGCCGATGGTGACTTGGCCTACTTATGTTGGCGGTTTGGGCTTCAACTTAAAATGGAATATGGGTTGGATGCACGATATGCTCGATTATTTCGAGATGGACCCCTGGTTTCGGCAGTTCCACCAAAACAATTTAACTTTCAGTATTTGGTATCACTACACTGAGAATTTTATGTTGGCTCTTTCTCATGATGAGGTGGTACATTGCAAGAGCAATATGTTGGGTAAGATGCCTGGGGATGATTGGCAGAAGTTTGCTAATGTCCGGGCTCTTTTTGCTTATATGTTTACTCACCCTGGTAAGAAAACTATGTTTATGGGGATGGAGTTTCCCCAACGGGGTGAGTGGGATGTTTGGGGAGATTTGGAATGGCATCTGCTTGAGCATGATGCTCACCAGGCTATGCAGCGATTTTTCCGGGATTTAAACCAACTTTATTGCAGTGAATTTGCTTTGTTTGAGCAAGATTTTAGTGAGGAAGGGTTCGAGTGGATAGATTGTAGTGACAACCGCCATAGTGTTGTGTCGTTTATTCGTCGTGCTAAAGACACTAAAGATTTTTTGGTGGTAGTTTGCAATTTTACTCCCCAACCTCACAGTCACTATCGTATTGGTGTGCCTGAATTAGGATTCTATACTGAGTTGTTTAATAGTGATGCTGGTAATTATGGCGGCAGCAATATGGGTAATTTGGGTGGTAAGTGGACTGATGAATGGTTTTTCCATAATTATTCTCAGTCTTTGGATTTGTGTTTGCCTCCTCTGGGTGTTTTGGTTTTGAAGTTGGACCGAGAGAAGACGGAAGCAGTGATGCAGCAGTCTCAGGATGTGGAAGCAGAAACTGTTTCTGAAACTGAAGCTTAGAGGTAGTTGCTCATCTCACTGGTAGGGGCGCAAAAATATTGTGCCCCTATATTATTTTTGGCAGATGGATAAAATCACACGGTTTGTCAGGTTTTTATGTTTGGGGCTTGCTATTGGGATTTTGATTGTCTATTTTTCTATTCAGTTTCCTACTACTGCGGTTACTCGCGAAAGTTTACCTACTCAGAAGGTTCACTCTCTTCCACCCACTCTGGCTCAATGGCAAGATTCTAATAATAGTGGGGATTATTTTGATCGAGTTGAAGTTCAGGATGTTGGTTATTTGGTTTGGTGGCGGTTTCCAATTCGGGTTTATGTGGAAGACTCAGAGCAGGGCGATGCGATTAGAACTCCAGAAAAATCTCGCTCCAGAGATTGGGTAAAAACTGTATTAGATGCTGTGTGGGAATGGAATGCTTATTTACCTTTAGAGGTAGTAGATAATTCCGAAATTGCTGACATTAAAATTTTTAATAAGCGGCCTCCTTTGGAACCTGGAAATTTAAGAGCTCGTTCTGCGGAGACTCGTTATCAGTTATATCGGGATGAAAGTGGGGTTTTATCTAATCGGTTTGTAATTTGGTTAAGTCCGACACAAGTGGGTAAATATATTCCTGCTGCTGCTAGACATGAGTTTGGTCATGCTTTGGGTATTTGGGGTCACAGTCCGGTGGCAACTGATGTTATGTATTTTTCCCAGGTGGCAGAACCTCCTCGAATTTCAGCCAGAGATATTAATACTCTCAAGATTATTTATCTGCAACCGACAAAACTCGGCTGGTAATTAGGCTTGTTGAGGAATTTGGGATTTGAGATTGCTGAAATTCATTGTTAATATTAGAGTTGTCGCTTAATCAGGATTAAAAATCAAAAATCTTTTACCCATCATTGATTTCTGCTATTTTTCCTCTGAATTAATCTATTCCTTACTCTGACTAAATTTGGCATAATTTTTCAGTTTATTTAGTGACAAGTCTATTGAATAGACATCTCCGAAAAATAAATAAATTGTGATATAGTAATAAAAAAAATAATTTTTAGTGGCTAATTATGACCAGTATACTTGAGTACATTCACAATCATTCACAAGAATCAGAACGTTTACTCTAGCATCAAGTATGAACAGCTCGAAAAGTTATTAAAACAAGCAGAAAAACTCCATAATAATCAGCGAGAGATAGCTACCGCTAAAAAAGTTAGAATAATTGCTTGTGGTGGCGGTAGGCCTCCTAAATTATCTATCCCAGCAACATTTTATTTTAACCTTAACTTATTTAAGACATTTGACAACATTTCAACTAAAATGACATTCAATTCGGAGTAAGTGAAACTACTGCTAATGATATCTTTAATTACTGGTGTCCAATCATTGGAGAATTATTACCACCGAGCCTGCTAGAACAAGTAAAAAAAACTCAAGTGACCAGGAAATTGTTAAAGAAATTGCGAGCAGAGTACGAGTTAATCATAGATAGTTATGAACAAGCCATAGAAAGACCAAAAGAATATAAAAAACAAAAAGAATATTATTCGGGGGAGAAAAAAAGTCAGACAAGAAAAACTCAGGTAATTGTGTTACCTTCAGGTAAAGATATTGTTGACGTAGAAGCTGGAAAACCAGGAAAAAAAAGTTATGTAACTTTTTTTCGTGAAAACTTGGGCAAAAATTCGCTCAAGAACAAAAATTTACTGGGGATAAAGCTTACGTGGGAGAACCAGCAATAAAAACACCTAAAAAAAAGTCAAAAAATCAAGAATTAACCAGTCAAGAAACCTCTCAAAATAAAGAGCTTGCCGCTCAAAGAATGATTGAGCGAACATATAATTAGATTACTAAAAATATTTCGGGTAGTCCAAGAAAGATTGAGGCTAAATCCTGATAAATATACGCAAATAATAATGACTATTTGTGGTCTTGGCGTGATTACGAATAGGTGCATTTATTTTGTAGTTTTAAATAAATCTATCTCTAGCTAGCAATTATTGAAATTATCATAGCTATTTCCCTTGCTGATTTTTAATAGTAAGTATCTATAAAACTGATTTTACGGTAAAAACTAACTATCTTAAGTATTGGCGTGGGCGTAGCCTTGCGTTAGCCACATCGCTGCCCAAAAGATAGTGACAGTAAGTGTTTGACTATTTTCGGAGATGTCTAATGTTTGGCGTTGGTAATTTCAAAGATGAATCAAGCAGTAACAGGTACATCACCTAACTTGAGATAATAAATTAAAAGTCTGAAGCAATGCTTGAGCATCTAAGCAAGATTTGGAGTAGCATAAGGTTGGACGGTTGAGTCTTGCTAAGTAATGCGTCAACGAGTTTTTTCTGCTTCTACTTTCTATTTACCAAGGCCCAATTATTTATTCTGTTAAGTACAAATGCTTAACTTTGTCAAAGTTTCGTCGTGCGACAAAGTAATCCCAATCAATTCAGAAAAGTTTAAAGTGCTAAGAAAATAGCTGTTTGTCCACAGTGAAGGTAGCGTTGCATAATCAAGGGATGAAACCGCAAATAATCAATTCCTTCATTGAAAAACAATTTAAGATCAAAAGAAAATCCGGAAATCCAAAATCCGGGCATCCAAAAGTCCTAAATCATTCTGTAAATATGTAATCCTATGAAGGCAGTTTCTTTAAGTCGGGAAAATCCTTTCTTAGTAGATGCTAGAGCGATCTTTAAAAGCCTTGACTACTAAATGCTAGGGCGTGTCATCAATTAAAATTTTGACATTGAGAGTATAGTATGCTTATGGTTAAGCGTGCAGAATCAAAAAAAATCAGAGCTTCTCTAACATGACTAAACGCTATGGTTTACGGGATTACCA
>JBARXI010000080.1:0-4404 GCA_049647275.1 Microcoleaceae cyanobacterium | reverse complement strand
AAACTACGGGAAAATATTATCAAGTCTCAGAAATTTTTCATCAGCAAGATTTAACTAGATGGCAAAACTCATCTATTCAGAAATTTGAATTAGAAATTGCCGGAAATGGAGGAACATATTTATATATTCTAGAAATCGAATATAAAGATGATGGGTCTCCCAGAATGCTTTCTGAAAAATTGACCTTCGATAAAAAACCTCTATTTGAATTTAGTATCCAGAATATTTCCCAAATAATTCCTACAGCAGTAATATATCAAGAACATCCCTACGGCGAAGGAAATATCATTGAATATTTTGATAATTCACGCTCAGGAGTAGGTTTTATTGCCGAAAGCTCAAAACATCAAAAACTTACTTCCTTTAAAAAGCTGATTGCCAATTTTTTTATTGTTCAAATAAATCCTTTTGCTCTGATGGCAGACAGTCGTGAAGAAGAAAAACATCCTCATAGAGATATGTCAAACTATGCTGCTTGGTATAGTCATTTATCTCAAGAATTTCTGAATCAAATATTTCAACTTACACTTGAATTGCAAAAAATAATCAAAGGTTTTAATTCCTTCCAAAATCAAAAATCTGGAGAAGTCAGAATTCTTTCAGCAATTTTTAATCTTCCTAGTAAAACATCTTATAAACTCAACGAATTATCAGAAGGTCAAAAAACATTAATAGCCCTATATACCTTACTATTTTGTACTCCAGAAACCGATTGTACTTTATGTATTGATGAACCAGAAAATTTCCTAGCCTTACCAGAAATACAACCTTGGCTGATGAAACTTTTTGACTATTGTCAGTCGAATCAAAAACAAGCATTATTAATTTCCCATCACCCATCTTTAATTAACTATTTAGCTAGTAATTCAGGTTATTGGTTTGAAAGACAAGATAATCAACCTGTGCGGGTACAGAAAATTGTTGAAGAAAATGAAGAAGGTTTATCAATTGCCAAACTAATAGAGCTTAGATGGATTTATGATGATTGAAGAAGAAGTCAGAATATTATTAAAATAAATTTAGTAATTTCTATCAGGATTCTGATTCTTTACTCCTAAATTATCATTACTAAAAATGACTAAAGTAACAATTTTATGTGAAGATATTGACCAAGAAAGATTTATCAGAGAATATTTAAAATGCCGAGGCTTTTTAGACAGAGATATTATCCCATTTCCCAATACTAAAGGTTTGAAAGTTAAAAATAATAATGCCTCAATTTTAGCTGATTATCCCAAAATTTTAACAAGTTATAGAAGCAGAAAAAATTCTCAAGATATTGCAGTAGTAGTAATGATTGATGCTGATGATAAAACTGTAGCTGAAAGAATTCGTTCTTTTAATATTGCTGTGAATAAGGAAGAAGGAGAGCGTAACAAAAATATGCGTTTGCCTAATGAAAAAATAGCTATTTTTGTACCTGCCATAAATATAGAAACTTGGTTTTCTTATATTAATGGTAAAAATGTTAATGAAGAAGATGACTATAAAAATAAAACTCTAAATACCGCAGACAGAATTACATTGGCTAAAGCTTCAGCAGAAAAATTAGCATCCGATTTTTGTCCTCAAGGACTTGATAAAAATGCTCCTTCTTCCCTACATCATGCTTGTAATGAACTGCAAAGATTACAACTAGATTAGAAATCTATTCATTCAAAAACCATTCATCAAAAATCCGTAACTAATTCTTGTATTTTGTTAGGAGAAAATGAGAAACTATTTTGCTAGACTTCAAAATTTAATACCTCTACCTCTTCAAACTTAATAATACCAATTTGAAAAAAGAATGTTACGAATAATTGGGGTAATAAAAAGACTTTCAAGGAGATATCCCTTTGACTAAAAAGATAAGTTTAGACCTAAAAAATGGTATGGAAGCTATTCATTCTGACTCCTGACTCCTGACTCCTGACTCCTAAGAGATAGCCTAGCTATTTGTAGCAAATATTTATCAAATTGGTATAATATATTTCACGAAACTTCCTTAATATAAGCTATCTGAGTATTAACCCTGTGGAAACCAACCGACTCATAAAGTCGCGTCGCCCCCGAAAGGTTATCCGCATCAACATACAACATCGCTGTTTCCATCCCCTCTGCTTTCAACAACTTCAGCGCCGACAGCAAAATACCACGACCTAATCCTTTTTTCCGAAAACCACGTCGGGTGCCAAGGGGGTTAACGAAACCATCTTTGCGTTTATTCAACTCGTTATTTTCTGGGTGAATTTGACAATCACAAAAAGCAGCAAAAGTACCATCAGGGGCAACTGCAACTAAACTTAATTCCGATCGATATTTAGGGTCGTTGAGTTTATCCTTCACAGATTCAACAGTAATATCTTGATGATTCCAATGGTCGATAAATGTTTGATTAAACATTTCTGCCCAAGCTGCTGCATCTGCTTCATTGTCTATATGTTTTAGGGTGAAACCTTCTGGAAACTCAGCTTCTGAAATAGGTTCGATAAGCGATCGCTCCATGGTCAGAAAATACCGCTCAATTTCAAAACCACAACTTTCTAATAAACTAATACGTTGGCTATTATCGCCATGGGCACCACAAAGAATTTTAACTTTGACATTCCTTTCCCTACCCACTTCCCTCATCCGTTTCTCTCCCCACTCCAGAATTTGAGCTGCTAAATTATTGCCTTTAGTCTGAGGGTCAACTCGAAACCACAAAATACCTGCAATATCTGCTCCTATTTCTGGAATCATCAATCCCGCAATAGCTACAACTTGACTGTTGCTATCTTCCCATAGACAAATATCGCGCTGCTTGTCTACAGAAGGAGTTTCTAATTGCATTAGCATTTCTGCCGGAGACGGCCATTCATGGAATTCATTGGCTGATTCACTACTGTTTAGCAATTGAGCGACCGCTTCTAAATCTGTTTCACTTCTATAACAGCGAGGTTTTAATGTTTGGATGTTCATAATTACTTAATTTATTTATGTGTCAGTTCAAACAATAACTTAGTATATATCCTGCTTTTTCCAGTGTGTCTACAAAAAAGCTATTGTTCAACAATTAATTATTAATTATTACCTCTCCTTGAAAAGAGGAGGATTGACTAAAAGGAAATTTTTTTCTTTTCTTGGTCGATTGGACATCCATTGAGGAGACCTGAAGAATGCAGATTCGCTCCGCTTTTTCCGCTTTAAATGAGAGACTTTTAACCTTAATTATGCGGTAAAAAATCAAGAGTCTTTCAGGAAATTTAATCCATTTTCACAATCTTGCTAATTTTGATATATTTGTAGTATTTTGGCTGGTTTAGTTTCTGGTTTTTTGTACTCTTTCCATTTGTTCAGTTTTGATTTAATCTTACAAAGTTTTCTGAGTCTCCATTGCGATTTTAATTAACGGAACTTTAATCAAAAAAATCTGAAAAGTAGCCTCAAAAACTTACAGAAAAGGAGTTTAACATCAAAATCAACTTGTTTTTTTATATATAGCAATCCTAAATAGGTTGTGAACAAAACATCTGGCAAAAAGGCAACGGGCAACAGCTCCGTCAGGCAAAATGGGTAAGAGTGTCAGAGTTTTTATATATTTTTGAATTTATGACAAATGATTTAGGGTTGCTATATCTAGGTTTTCCTGCGGAATGCTACGCAAAGAGCTATTTTTAGCCTTTTGATGTATTTCCCTTTCCTGTCTAATTTTCAGCTATTTTCGCCCTTAAAAATCTCAAAGTACCGTTAATTGAATAATTTTAGTATGATTTTTTTTAGTTTGTATTAATTCACTATTCAGATGTTCAAATTACTCTTTTTATCAGATGATGACAGATTAACTTTTTTTGAAATTCCTGAGAAAGCTATCTACATTTTTATACCATTGTTCTCGGTCGAGACTAACCAATAATTCATGTCCGATATTACAGCAGTTTTCTAAGTTATGAAATACATATAGCAATCCTAAATAGGTTGTGACAAATCAAAAAGTAGATAAAAAAGCTGGAACTCCCGCCTGTTCCCTGTTCCCTGTTCCCTATTCCCTAAAAGCGGTAAGATTTTTATACACAAATAAAATAGGATTGCTATATATTGACGATTTTAGGGTGATGGGGTGATGGGGTGATGGGGTGATGGGGTGATGGGGTAATAGGGTGATAGGGTGATAGGGTGATGGGGTGATAGGGTGATGGGAAACAAGTAAAAAATATTTACCCTGTTAAAATTCCGGTTATTGTACCTCACGGGCAACGGAAAGCGCTGTAGGTAAAATCACAAGTTGTTTATCGCCGTTTAAATTATTGAATAATTCTTTAATTTCGTTAACAGTTACCCATTTGTCTTGTTCTCCTTGCATGAGTAAAGTCGGGCAATTAACCTCTTTTCCATAGTCAACAGGATTATAGGCAAAACCATTAAAACCATTTTGAATACTTC
>JBARXI010000079.1:0-12820 GCA_049647275.1 Microcoleaceae cyanobacterium | reverse complement strand
ATTACTACTCCCTACTCCTGTACGGGTGGTTTCCTCCGGAATGCTGTCGCAAACGCGAACCACCCCTACTCCCTACTCCCTAAAATCAAAGAATTTTGTACCTCACGCTTCTTGGGAATTGCTATATAAGGTGGGGTAGTTTACGAGAACTTCAAATGTCTGTTTAAAGTGCAATTCAAAACATGGCCGTCAATAATTTGCCTCAGTATTAACTATGAGACTTGCCATATTTTCTTGGATGGTGTATTCTAATGTTTATAAGTAATAGTGGCGGCATGGCCAAGTGGTAAGGCAAGGGTCTGCAAAATCCTCATCCCCAGTTCGAATCTGGGTGCCGCCTTTTAACTTTCGATTGACCTTTGGTTGAGGTCTTTTTTTTTGATCGTCTTAATAGAAGTTTTCATTTAGGGACTTCCAAGTCAAAAAATATCCCATTGCACCGAACTTAGGGGAGCAGGGAGTATTAGTGCGTCTAGCTTCTTCACTCTGGGTTGAATAGGAGGCAAAAAAAATCACCTCTTAAACTTTTGAAGCGATTTGCGCGATCGCAATTTAACTACTAGTGGCCCGTTGAAGTATTGGCCAGAATCTCCTCAAGGTAAGTCCTATTGCTTTCAAAGCAATCAATTGTAAAGAGGCTTTTTCCTAGGTCATGCTGCGCAAACTTGTGCGTATTGCGGATTGAGAATTGGTGGTCAAACCAATTGGTTGCACGTGGTTTCAACGGAAACAGATACTTGGGGCTCGAGCCCGTGGCAAACGTAAAGACATAGAAGTATTAGCTGAGATCCAAGGGGTAGTAGTTCACGACCACTCGAAACCCTATTATCAACTCCAAGATGTTAATCACGCTTTGTGTAATGCTCATCATCTTCTAGAACTCAAAGCAATAGCCGAAATTGAGCAAGAATCTTGGGCTAATATATATGCGTAGCTATCTGATAGCATTTCTAACTCTATTACTTCAGAATTCTCTATAAGGTCGCCAGGGATATTATCCGCAAATAACTGTTGAAATTTATCTAGGCAAGTTTGAGTCCAAGATGGCAGTTCAATATCCTCGCCTGGATATTCAAACCCAATGGGGTTAAAAAGTGTTTCCATTTTTCAAAAAGATAGTTTAAAGAGTCGGGTACTACGAAAATGTAAACCGAAGCTAGTAACTTCCGTAGACGTCCGTTGGAAAACTTCTAGGTATTACCTTCTCCTAAATACATATATTGTTCGCATAAACATATGATATCGAATAATATATATTATTGTCAAGATATATTTGATAAAATATACATGATGTAAAAATGGACAAAATATAAAGAAGATGCCAAGAAGGTCTCCAAAGACATACGACGAGTTGACAACTAACGTAAACTATACAATAACCAAGACCGCCAAAAATGGTATAACTAAGCTAGCCCAGCAGCGCAAGCTAACAGCATCTTACTTTTTGGAGAAAATTGGTCGGGGTGAAATAAAGCTAACACCTCCAGAAGAAGAATTTCTGGGAAAATTATTAAACAACTGATCGAGGAAATAAGAGATCAGTTGTTAGACTTAGACGAAAAACGAAAAAACTTAAGAATTAGAGAAAAACAACTCGTAGTCATGCTTGAAGAGTTATCTGAAAACTCGCAGTTAGAAGAGCCAAATTTTTCCACCGAAGAAGAATAATTATTCTAGAATACCGATCGTAGCAATGCGATCGGTAAATTTTTGCCTTGAAGAAGTAGTGATATCATGTCCGGTTAAACAGTTATAAATAACGACACGAGGTCGGAGTCACCGAGTCAGTAGGGAAGAGAAAGAAGAAGGAAGAAGTTATAGCTCTCGCCATTACTGCGCCGGACATATCACTCATCTTAAAACTCAGACAACGCAAGATTTTTCCTTCTGCCTTTCGGTCCGAATGCGGAGCAAACAGCATAGCTGCCTTCTGCTATATGTGTTCCATGAGAGTGAAAAGCGCTATAAATCTATCTATAAGGGAAAAGATAATGCTTGAGTTAATTTAAACACGCGAATCGCACAAACTCTATCAACATTAGACATCTCCAGAAAAGAGGGAACACCGGATCTGGGAACACCGGATCTGGGATAAATAATTGAGAACTTATGGATAAGAATTGATTTTATTTTTTATTCTTGGAGATGTCTATTATATCCCCTACCCCCTACAAAGGTCAAAAAAAGTGACCAATTATTTTTTCCTCTCAATATCTTTGCTCAACAACTCCCACCAAAGACTGTAGATCGAAATGCCGATCGCCTCCACTCAAACAAATACCAGCACTTACCACAGTCAAATCATTTTTCTCAATAGCAGAGGTATGAGATTCCCCATCCCTCGTCACCCACTCAACTTGCCAATAAGTAGAGCGATCGCGAAAATTTTGCAACTCACCCCCACCCATCACCAGCGCTTCACGCAGTTTCTTTTCATCTTGTTGCTGCTGCATTTGTTTGATAAATTCCTTTTTTTCTCGCGCCACTAAGTTGTATGCTATTTTCATTTCTGGAGTTATTCCTTTAAACCCAACTTCTTTCGGTGAAGTGATATTTTTAAACGCCTCCCGCAGCTTTTCGGAAGCCAAAGGATCGGCACGGCGATCGACATCTTCAAACCACCAGGAAGCACCATCAAATCTAGCAATTATTGGCTCAAACATCGCCCCATCTGTTACTAAATGAACAGCTACAGGTTTAACAAAACCAAGCCGTTGTTTACTATCAGATTCATTCATCGGATAAGCCAGCCATGTTTGCCTTTGTAATTGATAGGCAAGGAGTAATCTCAAAGGTTTCAAAAGGTTTAAGTATTCTTCTAATTGAGGCAAATTTGGTTCTTCTATAAATTTAGCTATTTTGTCATTAACTGGTTGAAAAATTCCCCAACCTTCAAACTTTCGGGGTTGAGTTTGAAAAGTATAAATCATTCCCGCCACTCGCGTTTTTACTCGCCCATTTCGCAGACAAGGTGCGAGAAATTGAGTATTATTTAACTCTGCTTCTTGGGCTGCTAATTTTTTTTAGAGATTTCGAATATCTGCCATAGTTTTTTAAGTAATCAATAAAAAGTCAGAAAGAGTAATTTGGAAAAAGGAATATATTTTTTTAGATGCTAAATATATAAACATTGGTGCATCAAACGTGAAAAATTTTAGAACAGTCAATAAATAATTGAATATTATTTGAGTCTGTTGCTTGGGCTGCTAATTTTTTTTAGAGATTTCGAATATCTGCCATAGTTTTTTAAGTAATCAGTAAAAATTCAGAAAGAGTAATTTGGAAAAAGGAATATATTTTTAGATGCTGAATATATAAACAAACATTGGTGTATCGATTGTAATTTTTTTTAGAATAGTCAATATTAACTAAAAAGAGTCATAAAATATTAATCAGTTACTCCTTACTACCACTAAAATATTACAATTTAAATAGTATAAATACAGCCCTTTACACGACTAATTAGTACAGTGACAATATTCAGTAAATAATAAAGTTTCATTTTTATCTTTAGCTTATTGCTTTAAGCATTGTACCTAATCGTTCTGCAAAGGGCTGTATATACATTTTCTTATAATTAATCTCCGTTATATTCGAGAGTTAAATAGCGAATTAATTATCTTTTCCTTATATTTGTTTAATACCAGGGTCATTTCATTCTAGATTTTAGCAATGAATTTACTTACTTTCAGATAGCGAAAGATAAATTGTCTAAAGCTCGAAATCACGTATTTTCGTAAATAAATAACATGGCACAGTTTAGACTGAAATAGCCCTGGTTTAATACCCTACAGTCGGTGCGGACTGTAGAAGCAAATGGCAATTCGCCCCTACTACTGACTAATTCTTCAAAGTTACGATTCATAAACTAGAAAAATCATCTTCCTTCTTCCCTCTTACTTTCCCTCGTTTTTGTTTAGCTTGTGCTTTTAACATCCGCTCTTTTAGGACAGCATTTTTTGCAATTATATCTGGATTGTCTTGATACCAATACGGAATATCATCATAGTCTGGAATACCATCATCTATTAAATAGCGGGAATTAGAATTTTTAGGATAATTTTTTGCTACTCCACCAGCACAAATGACAAATAAATCAGTTTCTTTATCTGCTTTAAGCGCTCTTTTGGCAGTAGGAGAAACTCGCACCAAATCGCCACGTTGTATTTCTATTAATTCTCCATCAATTAAAATGATTCCTTTTCCTGAAACTACAATATAAACTTCTTCTTGTTCGGCATGACTATGGGTAAATGTATAGCCTACATCGGGAGGTAAATTAATTAAACCAATACCTACACCCTGAAGATTAAGTTTTTTGTAAGGATTAGTTAAATAGGGGAGATGATCGAAGGCAAAATGAGCTTTAGTAAAGTTTTGATTGCTATTTTTATTCTCAGCCATTAAATCTTAGTTTTCAGATTGTTATTAATATTTTTTACATAAGTAGGTAGGTCATTTCAGTTATCAGTACCTCCCGCAATAGGGATAAATGAGGAATTTTCTTTTTTATCCCCTTTAAAGGGGAGGCTTGAGACCTTATTTATTCGGTAAAATTATCTGAAATACTTTAATGTTTGCTACCAATGATTGATAGAGAGATAGAGAGATAGAGAGATAGGGAGACTAATAGACCTATGGGTATAAATTAAGATTTAACAACCTTTGTACAAGGTTTTAAAGTCAATTATTGGAGATGTCTAATATGTAGCATAATTTTTCGTATTTCATATTAAATGTTGCGCTTGGCAACAGGCAATAGGCAATTAGGATAGCAGGGATTAAACAATTTCTCTCTCCTTGCTTAACACCTGCCTCTTGGTTTTATATTTTTTATACGCAGCTACTTAAAAAAAGTTAAGGAAGAAATAATTATGGTTAATTCCAATTATTTATTGGTTTCTCTTCTTACTTCTTCCTTTTTCAAATGAGCCCCTAACCCACCCTCACCAATTGCAATAGACCAGTACAAGGTAGTAACTTTAACAATACCCCATACAGTTGTGACATTACTGGGCTTAATTTGTAAATTGTGACATAGCCCCGACTGCCGGAGTCCAACTTAACCTTGTTGGCAGGTTTTGTGTACTCGCTTCTATTGTATTGGCTACCAACTTGCTCATTCGATTAATTCAGTATTCCAGTTTGCTGCTTGTATTTTAGTATCTAATTCTCTATATTGTCGAGACATTCTATCTACTTGCTTTTGCATTTCAGTCACATTAACTGTACTTAATATTTTGATTTCAGAACGACGATACCGATTTAATGTTTGGGCAGCCGTGTTAATCAAATCGCTATAAATACTCCGTTTTAGCATAAGTGTGTCTCTCTGTGCTATGGCATCAGATATTGTTATTTCTTCTGTCAAAATAGTCTCTGAATTAGTTTTATTTATTTTTTGAATTAACTCTAATAACTGAGCAATTGTTGTATCTAATTCAGCTATTAATGTTTGTGGATCTTCTGGAGGTTGTTCTCCTTCTTGAACTGTAGCACTTCTGGTTAATCTTCCTTTTTACTGTTGGAGTCGCTTTTGACAATCTGCTCTTAAAATTAGAGCTTCAGCTAATTTCATTGATTCTTAATCCTTAGTTTTATTAACACAAATTTAGGATAGCGACCCCCGTCGATGAATATTTGATTCTTCTGCATAAGACCTAAATATAACTCTATACTACTAATATATTACACATCTTCAAAAACGGCAAGATTTATATCAAAAATCCGGTTAAATCTATAATTTAAATGACTTACGCAATTTATATATTATGTCGGGGGCGTGTAGTTATACCAAATCTTAAAAATTTTTATATACGGCAGTTTCCAAATTGATGAAGTACATATATTTATGGTTTTAGGGAGTGGGGAGTGTGGGGAGTGTGGGAAGTGTGGTCTGTTTAGGAATAGGCGACACTGTACCACATTAACCTGCAATCTGCTGTATATCTTTGCAGAGGTGGAGTGTGGGAAGTGTGGGAAGTGTGGGAAGTGTGGGAAATAGAATAGCAACTAAATATATCATTATTATTCAGAAATAGTATTAGCACCCTATTACCGAGGTCTATGAGTGAGGAGAATCAAGAGAATGTGGCGATCGCTAAATTTTACAATAAATTTTATATTTGTTTGTTTGTCATCCTGGCTTGTAGAAGTAATTTTGCCAATATTTTGCCAATATTCCAAGCATCATCTCCACCTCGATGATGAGTTCCTTCCAAAGGCATATTTAATAATTTTAAAGCATTTGCCATGCCTACTTCTCTCGGTAAAACATTAACCAGAGCAAACAAATTTTTAACATTAATATGTCTAATTCCGAAAGGATATTTTACGCCTCTAGATTTACATTGTTTCTCAAACATATTTTTGTCATACTCACCCCAACTCGCCCAGACTCTCTGTAAGGAATCATAATTTTTTCGCAGTTTTAAACAAGCTGCTGAAAAAGCAATTCCTTCCTCAACTTGTGCTTGAGTTAAAGTAGTAAGTTGCGTACAAAATTCACTAACCAAGGAACGTTCTGGCTTAACTAAAATACTTTCTTTTACAACAGGTTTAGCTAGGGGAACATCAACAAGACAAATACCAATTTCAATTATTTCGCTTTCTTGGTCTGGAGGGGGATTTTTCTGCCAGCAAGTAGCTTCGATGTCAATAACAATAATTTTGTCTAGTTTGATGCTCATATTACAAAAGTTAAAGTAATACCAAATCCTCTTTACTAAGGCGATATTCAAAAAAAGTCAAAATCTTTGTCTTTGCCCAAAAAGAATTTGGGGATTTAGGTAACTACCCTATAATAACCGGATTTGGTATAATCAAAGTATTTTGTATAAGTTATATCATGTCCGGTTCATTAGTTATAAAAACTTCCTTCTTCCTTCTTCTTCTTTCTTTCCTCCTGACTCCTGTACCTCGCCAATCCGACGGCTCCCCTACCTGACTCCTCTGTGCTTATTTATAACTGTTCAACTGGACATGGTATTACTTATGAAGGGAGGGAACAGGGAACACCGGAGCAGGGAACAAAAAGGAGTTATAAATCTCTTTTATAAACCGGACTTGGTATGAAAAATATTTAATTAGATGAGCATAATTAAACGCAGAATAACTACAGTAAATAAATTTCCCCTACTGTATATCATATCCGCGAGCGAATCCAGGCGGTTTTAACCCCTAGAGACTTTAAAGCAAGGCATATTCAATTCTAAATTATCAGTCGATTGCCTTTGTTATATTTTTGTGAGTTGTGGGAAAACTAAAGTTAAATAAATAAAAGAATATCAACTAAACTTGGCTTATGAATAAAAATCTAATATGGTTGTTTGTAATCGTGGTTATAACTTTTGTAACTGCTGGTGACAGTTTGGAATTCATGCCCGAACCCGTCCAAAATGCTAGTTTGCAAAGTCGAAAATTTGTGGTTGGGTTATGGCCTGACTGGTTAAAACCCAAAGAGACTAATGAACGTACAGAAAAGGCTGTGGAGGAGTTAGAAAATCCTAGTAAAAAATAATAATACTCAACTTTGGTAAGGAGTTAAGGGAGAAGGAAAATTTTCTGTTATATCTTGACCTCCCCCTTTTCCTCAAAAAATTAAGCGTGCTTTTTCAACCAGCTAAACATAGCCCGTAAATCTTTGCCTACTTCTTCAATCGGGTGTTCTGCTTCTTGGCGACGTGTGGCAGTGAATACAGGTTTGCCTGTTTGGTTTTCCATGACAAACTCGCGGGCAAAGTGACCAGACTGAATTTCACTTAAGATTTTTCGCATTTCGGCGCGAGTTTGGTCGTTAACAATACGCGGGCCGCGAGTGTAGTCGCCAAATTCAGCAGTATTAGAGATACTGTCGCGCATATTTGCCAGACCACCTTCGACAACAAGATCCACGATAAGTTTGACTTCGTGGAGACATTCAAAGTAAGCTAATTCTGGTTGATACCCTGCATTAACTAAGGTTTCAAATCCAGCCTTGATTAATTCGCTGAGACCGCCACAAAGAACAACTTGTTCGCCAAATAGGTCGGTTTCAGTTTCTTCCCTAAAGGTAGTTTCTAGAATACCTGCGCGGGTACCACCAATACCTTTAGCATAAGCCATGGCGCGATCGCGAGCTTGACCGGAAGCATCCTGGAATATGGCAAATAGACAAGGTACTCCTTCTCCTTGTTCGTAGGTACGTCTGACTAAATGTCCAGGCCCTTTAGGAGCCACCATAACTACATCAACGTTTGCTGGTGGAATAATTTGACCGAAATGGATGTTGAAACCGTGGGCAAAAGCTAAGATTTTTCCTTCTGTGAGATGAGGTTCAATTTCGTTTTTATATACGGTTTTCTGCACTTCATCTGGCAACAGAATCATAATTAGGTCTGCTATTTCGGCTGCTTTGTCTACTGGGTAAACACTCAGACCTGCTTCTTTTGCTTTAGTGGCAGACTTACTACCTGGATAGAGCCCCACTATTACATTTGAACCGCTATCTTTGAGATTGAGGGCGTGAGCATGACCTTGGGAACCGTAGCCCACTATCGCAATGGTTTTACCGGCTAAGATGTCCAGATTAGCATCGGAGTCATAGTACATTCTGGCCATTATTTTTGTCTCCTGTCAGCAAGTATTGATTATTTATGCAAAACTTTTACTATATCAAAATATTGACTGTTAGTCAAAAAAAAATTAACTGGGTTTATAGGTTTAATTGGGAAAAAACTTTCTTGCTGATTTTTGACAATCTCAAACTTTAAACCTATTGATATTATACCAATTTCATGTAGTTGAGCTACTCAGGTGATTAGTAGTCAGTAGCCGTAGGGGCAATTCGCGTTTGCGGAGCATTCCGGAGGAAATAGCCCGTACAGTAGTCAGCAGGTAAGGTGAGTAGCGTTACTTTTTGAACTTGGTATTACCTAACTAAGATTTATATTTGTCACAATAACAGCACAGTAGTTTTCAAACTTCGGAATACCTAGTGAGTCGCGAGCTTTTATTTATTTACCACTTAAAACCTAAGACCTACCAACACGTAACCTACCACTTAAAACTTAGTTGCAGGAATCATTTTTCTAAAAATGGTATAAGTTGGTTTAATTAAACAAAAAATTATCAGAATAGATGTTTCAGTTATGGGAAAAAAACTTTCTTCCTAATTCTTGAAAACATGAAATCAGAAACCTAATAGCTAACACAATTTTCAACAATCAATATCCATCCGGCCCAATAGTTGTATGGTCTTGCTCCGCTGTAGATAAATCAACTCTGCGGGCACGAAACAAATTACACCATCCCAATTTAGCATTATCTAACTTTGCCTTTTCTAGGTTAGCGCTTCTCAAATCTGCATACCTTAAATCTGTATCTCTTAAATCAGCATTATATAAATCTGCACCTTCTAGATTTGCTCTAGACAAATTTGCACCACGAAGATTAGCATTACGCAAATTAGCTCGAGAAAGATTTCCTTGTTGAATATTCGTATCTGATAAATTAGCTTGATATAGTTGAATATTTCCCATCTCTACCTCTAGCAAATCACATTTCTGAAGATTAGCGTAGTTCAAATTTGCATAAGGTAGATAAGCTCTTTTCAAATTACAACCTGCTAAATTTATTTCCTGTAAATCAGCTTCAAACAATTCAATATCACTTAAATCAATACCACTAAATTCTGTTTGACCTTCAGCATATTTAGCCAGTAATTCTTCTGCACTAATTTTCTCCATCTTAACTTTTAAAGCTACTCTTTAGCAGTTAATAACAACCATTTATAGTACAAATTATGAGTATTTATACTGATTTACTTTCTGAGTTCATATTAAGATGGCTTAATAAAAATTACTGCAATCCTAATCCTTTTTTAAGATTTGTAAAATTTTCAGTCAGAAATGTCAAAATCAGAACTATAGAATCATTCACAAACACAAAGAAAATAATATGTCAGAAACCAGAGAATCTATCGCCCAACATTACCACGAGCGAACAAAATACGACCCAGAAACCATCGCAACCAAAAATCGTCAATTAGACTGGGAAAATCAACCAATACCATTCAAAGAATATAAAGTAGGGACAACTATAGACCTCAAAGCCTATCTGAAAGAAAAGGACAACCCAGATCGAGATTTGGGAGAAGGACAACGGCTATCTAATCTGTTATTATGCAGCTACGGTTTAACTGCTAGAATGGCTACAATGATGGGCCATCATTACTTAAGAGCAGCTCCCTCTGCAGGTGGCTTGTATCCAGCAGAGGTCTACTTAATTTCCCGTGGTACATCTCTATTACCTGCGGGATTATACAATTATCAGGCCAAGACTCATTCTTTACTCAGGTTTTGGGATAGTAGGGTGTGGCCAGAATTGCAAGATGCCTGTTTTTGGCATCCAGCCTTGGAGAATACAAAATTAGCGATCGCCATCACTGCCATCTTCTATCGTTCAGCTTGGCGTTACGAAGACCGAGCCTATAGACGAATATTTTTAGACACAGGTCACTTACTTGGGAACATAGAACTAGCTTCTGCATTCAACAACTACCGACCTCATCTGATTGGTGGGTTTACTGACGAAGCAATAAATCAGATGCTCTATCTAGACACTCAAGAAGAACAAGCGATCGCCATTGTCTCCCTAGCAGACTTACTAGATATCGACCAAAACCTACCCCAGTGGCAAGCAGCTTTACCCTCGAAAACTCAAACAGAGTATCCTCAGATTCCAGATGGTGAATTGCTCAAATATTTCCATCAAGCCACTCACATCAACTCAGACTCCCCAAAAACACCTGCTTGGAAGACAAAAGAAACTCAAGAGCATTCCGAAGATAAATACAACTTTCCATTTTGTACAAAAGTTTCCACTGTAACTCCCTCCATCTCATGGGGAAAAGATTTAGAACTTCTAAGAAATACCATTCTCAAACGACGTTCGACTCGTGTTTACACAGGAGACCCTCTGGTTTTAAAGGAACTACTAGCTCTACTCGACTTTACTTATCAACCTCATCATTATATCAATCAAGGATTGGATCGTAGCCCCGATTATTTTGACCTAAGTTTAATTGAAACTTTTATCGCCGTTTCTGGGGTAGATGGGTTAGAAGAAGGTTGTTACTACTACGCCCCACTAGCTCAAGAACTTAGACAAATTCGGTTTAAAAATTTCCGCAAGGAGTTGCATTTTTTGTGTTTGGGGCAAGAATTAGGAAGAGATGCTGGTGTTGTATTATTCCATACGGCAGATTTAAAGAAGGCGGTGGCAAAATATGGCGATCGTGTTTACCGCTACCTCCATGCAGATGCGGGTCATCTTGGGCAAAGGCTAAATTTAGCAGCTATTTATCTTGGTTTAGGAGTTAGTGGTATTGCTGGCTTCTTTGACGATCAAGTGAATGAAGTTTTAGGTATTCCTGTAGATGAGGCTGTTGTTTATATTACAACTTTAGGTCGCCCCCGATAGCAAAAAAAATGGCGTTGCATATTTGTGGGATGAATTGTAGGCTTGTAGAAAAAAGAAGTTAGAAGTATTAAAGATGAGATTTACCTGCTCCCAAAAAATTCATCCCTTGATTCAGCAACGCCAAAAAAATCTTATGGAGCATGATTAAATACTTTTAATTGTGCTTCCTTTGATCACAATAGAGTAGTAAACCATGGAGGTACAATTAATTATGAGTACAGTTTTAGTTGTAGATGACCAACTTTCCCATCGGGAGATGATTTCAAATCTGCTCAAAAAAAGTGGATTAAAGGTGATATCTGCCAGTAGTGGAGCCGAAGCACTCGAGGAGATAGAGAGCCATCATCCAGATTTGATGATTTTAGACATTGTGATGCCAAAGGTTAACGGTTATGAAGTTTGCCGTCGCATCAAATCGAATCCTGCTACAAAAAATTTACCTGTAATTTTTTGTTCTATTAAAGGAGAAGACTTTGACCGTTATTGGGGTATTAGACAGGGGGCAGATGCTTACATCGCTAAACCATTTCAGCCGCGAGAACTTTTGAGTACAGTTAAACAACTTTTGCGATGATTTAAACGAGTGATGATTTAGTAGACATCTCCAGAAAAGAGGGATTAGGGAGTAGGGAATAGGGGGAAATAATTGATTATTTCTGTATGACAATTGATTTTATTTTTTATTATTGGAGATGTCTAGTGGGGAAGTTTTATATTATGTTCGGTTGAATACCTAATAGACCTCTCTGAAAAAGATATAGATTTTTTGCAGGAGTAGGCAACAGTTCAATAATTGATAATTGATAATTAGACATCTCCAAAAATACTCAAACACCTATCCTAACTATCTTTAGTGGAGCGATGTAGCTAACGCTAGGCTCCGCCAACGCCACTCATGAAGATAGTTAATTTGTACAGTTTTATGGGTATCAGAGATACTTCGTGTTACTAAACTAAAGATTTATTGTACTTCTATCTCTTATTTTTATATCAAATTTTTATGATTTATACTAATATAAATGAGCCAATTCTTAGTCTAACTAAACCACATATTGTGAAAAATACTTTTTCATAATTATTATCTTTTAATCTGAATCTTTCTCTAGCTACTCCAAATATTTTAATTAATCTTATTATATGCTCTTGCATTTATTCTATTTTTAGCTTTTTCTTGATTTTCTTCTTTAATTTCTGGTGGCATTTCTTTTTTTCTTGGTTTCTTTTTTGGTGTAGTTGTTCTCTCTCCTCCTTCATAAGCTTTATCTCCTTGAAATTTTTGTTTCTTATCAAACTTATCTTGTTGTTTTCTTAATATACTTACATCACTTACTGGACCTTTTTCTCCTACTATTACATCTAC
>JBARXI010000078.1:0-21306 GCA_049647275.1 Microcoleaceae cyanobacterium | reverse complement strand
GTCTTTGCGGATATTTGCGATCCGACCGTGGATTTTTGCTAGTTTTTTCACCGCTTTTTGGCGATTATTAGAACCTTTCACTTTCTTGCTCACTTGACGCTGTAGGTGTTTTAAACGCTTACTCATGCGTCTATAAGTTTTGGGATTTTTAAACACCTTACCCTTGGTTATTGTCCCATTAGCTAGAGTTGGGTGGATTTTTATTATTATATCAAAAATTTCATCCGCAATCAATCCCAACGCCTTTAATGTCGGCAACAGCCGTTAGTGTAACCTTTGCGCCAGCAAAACATTATGGTGTGGGACTTATTGCGGTGGAAGGTTAACCTTTAGCACTCATTTACCCGAATAGAGCCACACTCCCTGGCACTACTCTGCTCAGGTATTAGTAGACATCTCCAGAAATTAGATTTTCACCTAGAGAGGATCGGGGTTTCATATTTTTTTTCGGAGATGTCTATTGGGCTTGCTTTCTCGGAATGAACTAACAAGAGTCTGCCAGACCCTCTAGCTGTAACTACCAGGTTCCTGACTTCTTCTGTATCTGATCGGACTTGGAGTAGTGCCGGGACGACGATGTACTCTTGGCCTGTTGTCGGATGGACGATTATTTTGTATCGGCCTGCCGTTTCCCCTATACTCTTGACTATGACGAGGGTAGGAGGGACGTGGTGTTTCTTCCTGGTCTTCGTATATCTCCAAATGTACTGATTGACCTGCAGTTTGCGCTACTGTAGACAAGACAGTTCTAATTGCTTGGATATTACGTCCTCCTCGACCATAGACTCGTCCTTTTTCGAGTTCATCAAAGGCCATACGAATCCAGGCTTTTGGTTCGCGAGGGTGCAGTTCACAATCTATTCGTAAAGACTCAGGCGACTCTAGAAATGGTTCTATTAAAAACCTAAGAACCTCAACATAATCCGGATTAGCTGACTGGGGGCTGTTCGTTAGACTCTGTATTTGCGGTTGATTCGGCTGACTCAGCCTCACTGGCTTGGCTGGTTTCGGCATTGGCAGTTGCCTGACTCGGTTCGGCATTGGCAATGGCTTCTGTCGGTTCGGCATTGGAAACTGATACGAGCGCTTGGGTGTTAAATCCGGTTCTGGATGATTCAAGGACATTAGCTTTTCTCAATATGTCACGCACTGTTTCTGTTGGCTGGGCACCTTGCTGGAGGCGTCTTGTAATAGCTGGTACATCCAGCCTTGTTTCGTCTGTTCTGGGGTTGTAAAAGCCGAGTTCTTCTAGTGGACGGCCATCACGACGGGTACTGCTATTCATTGCTACTATCCGGTAGCTAGCCTCCCGTTTTTTTCCATATCGCTTTAATCGCAGTTTGATCATTTCGAGTGATTATACTCCATGTTTGAAATTTTAAGCTATTGTGTCAGATAGTTGTGTGGGAATTTTCAGGCATCATTTGTTAAATCTACAGTCTGCTACTACGTATTTTAGATTCTTGCTCCTGTTATTAGCCCCCCTACTTTTAAAGCTGCCCAAAGCCCTTTTTCTTTTTTTGCTTCTTTTTCTTTTTACCACTACTCATACCTGGCTGGTTACGCCAACCTCGGGATGTGTTCCCTCCAGGCATTCCTGGCATTCCCATACCAGGCATTCCTGGCATTCCCATACCAGGCATTTCGCCTTGGCCCATTTGCTGCATGAGCGATCGCATTTTTTGAAAATCACTCACCAGCTTACTGACATCTTTTTCAGCATAACCTGAACCACCCGCTATGCGCTTTCGTCGAGAAGGAGATTTTGCTAAAAGTTCTGGGTTTTTGCGCTCTTGGGCTGTCATAGAATTAATCATTGCTTCACACCGTTTGAGCTGAGTTTCTCCCTGCTGTAACTGAGCCTCACTCATTTTATTCATTCCGGGAATTAATTTCATAATTCCTCCCAGAGACCCCATATTTTTCATCAGTCGGGTTTGCTTCAGGAAATCGGTAAAGTCAAACTTAGCTGAGAGAATTTTCTCTTGCATTTTTTCTGCATCAGCTACGTCAAACTCTTCCTGAGCTTTTTCCACCAGGGTTAGTACATCTCCCATGCCCAAAATCCGGGAGGCCATCCTTTCTGGATAGAAAGGTTGCAGGGCTTCTACTTTTTCACCTACCCCCACAAATTTAATGGGCTGACCAGAAATTCGACGAACGGATAGAGCAGCTCCTCCCCTAGTATCCCCGTCCATTTTTGTGAGGATTGCCCCTGTTATCCCGATTTGATCGTTAAAAGTGCGAGTCAGTGTTGCCGCCTCTTGACCCGTCATTGCGTCCACTACTAGCAATGTTTCCTGGGGCTTCACTGTTGCTTTAATTCTGGCGAGCTCCGCCATCATTTCTTGGTCTATCTGTAGCCGACCAGCGGTATCTATAATTACTGTATCTATTCCCTCTGTTTTGGCCTTTTCTAAGCCTTTTTGAGCAATTTCTACAGGATCTATATCTGTCCCTAGTTGAAATACTGGTATATCTATCTGCTTGCCCAGGGTGACTAATTGGTCAACGGCAGCAGGTCTATAGATATCGGTCGCTACTAGCAAAGCACTCCGATTCTGCTTCCGTAAATGTAGGGCTAACTTGGCTGAGGCTGTGGTTTTACCTGTACCTTGTAAACCTGCCATTAGGACAATTGTTGGCGCTTCGTCAGATTTGGCCAAGGGTGCATTGGTTTGCCCCATGACTTGCACCAGCTCATCATGGACAATTTTAATGAATTGTTCGTCTGGTCTAATTCCGGTTAATACATTGGCCCCTTGAGCCTTGGTGCTGACCTCAGCTACAAAGTCTTTTACAACTTGTAAGTTGACATCCGCTTCTAATAGGGCTCTACGCACTTCTCGCAGGGCTTCTTGGATATTGGAGTCTGTAATTTTGTCTTGACCCCTTAGTTTTTTCCAGGACGCTTCTAAGCGGTCGGCAAGAGCTTCAAACATAAACCTATTTTGGCTGGCTATTAGTCTTCGACTATATCGTATTTGACAGCTTTCTGCAACTTAACTAATTTTTTTTGTTGGAAATATCTAGTTTTGTTATTCTTGGCTAGCTACCTTTGCTGCTGAATCTATTTGATCTTTTGCATTAACATTTCTCACTTCACTAGTTTATTTATTCATTAGACATCTCGAACAATTGCCAAAGTCTTTCTATCGCTTAACTAAATTTTCTCGATCATTACCCTGCATTTTTTTTGTTATACGCGATGATCAGTCTTTGAAGTATTTATTGTTAATAACTCAATATTTGATTGCACCTTTCTGGACTTTTTTTGTTAAATTACTCAGATTTTATCCTGATATTAATGTTCTTAATTCTTAGTCTGACTAATCCACATATTGTTAAAATTACTTTTTCATAATTACTATTTTTTAATCTTAACCTTTCTCTTGCTACCCCAAATATTTTGATTGACCTAAGTAGGTAGGCACGAATAAATCTAACTTAATAACGAAATATAAAGTTGCAGCCAACCCAAGGGAATTGCTTCTCTACACTCCGTTCCGTTTGCGCTTCGCAAAGCTTTCCCATCTCCTGCGGAGGAGCTGCGGTAACGCAATGCTACCGCAAACGCTTTTAATGTCGCGGAGCGTTAACGGAGTTGTGCGCAAGCTTAACGCAATGACGTACTTGTGAATTTTCCCACCTAATCTACTTAATTATATACTCCACAAATATTCTTTGTTTAGCTTTTTCTGTGTTTTATTATTGGATTTTTGATGGTAGTTATTGCTTTATTGGCTTTTTTTTAGGTGTAGAAATTTACTCTATTCCCAGGTCCGATCAATCTCACTAAAATTTTTGTTCTTGAGCGAATTTTATTTATTGTTTAGTCGGTAAATTAACATTACTTTCTGGTTTCCTTTCTCCCACTATTACATCTACGATTTCTGTTACTCTTTCTGTAGTTATTATTTGGTTTTTCTTTTTTTCTGAGTAAGATTTTTTCTGTCTATCATCGTCATCCGGCCTATATATCCAATTTTGCTGTACTATAGCAATCCCAAATAGGTTGTGACGGATATCATATTAATAATAATCTCAGTTTGAGCCAGAAACAAATGAATATAATAGATGACTTAAATGATTCTATTAATCAGCACATATGAGACCAAATAAATTAGAAGAGCTTTGGTCGCCAAAATGGCTATAGCTATAGAAGGATATTCTTATCATCAAATTAGAGAATTACTCAAAGTTTCTCATAATTTTGTGAGTAAGTGGAAAAACCAGGCTCTTTTTCAGGGAGTAGAAAACTTACGACTTCAATATAAATCCACTCAAGGTTACTTAAAATCAGGGGCAAAATTGGAGGTAATTAACTATCTAAAAACTCAAGAATATCTGAGATTTTCAGATTTTTGGAATTGTTCTAATATCATGTCCGGTTGAATAGTTATAAATCACGAGGTAGGAGTCAGTCCTCAGGTAGGGTCGCCGTCGGTAGGGCGACCTTGAGGAGTCAGGAGGGAAGAAGGGAAGAAGGGAAAGAGGAGGAGAAAGTTTTTTTATCACGCTATTATCCGGACATGATATAACAAGCTGGATGGTAATAATTCTTGTAATATATCTATCCAATCATGAAAGATATTATTTGCCGTTGATTCACTAACACTAAAGTTTATTCCTAGGACTTGAAATGTTGGTACATGGTATAAATAATATAAAACCAAGGTAATTTCTTCCCTGGCTTTTAAACACTTTTTTTTCCCACCTTCTGCTTTTATCGATCGTTTTCCATTTTTTGACCGAAGAAATAAGGTCACATGCCTCCCTTTTTAAGGGGATGAAAATTAAAATATTCCCGATCTAAAGCGAATGACAGATGGCCGTAGTCACTTTTAACGCAGTTCTTCTCCAAGAGGCTTTTTCCGTTTGTCATGCGGAGCAAACATGTGCGTAGCAAACTGAAGGGCGCAGTTCCTCTGCAAGAGGCTAGCCTAGATCCGACCCAGGAGGCTAACTGAAATGACATCTATGCTTGTTTTTTCCTGCTATTCAAGTTTTTTTTAACCGCTCACATTATTTCAAATTATTTTGATACTTAATATCACTGTAACTTATAATTTATTTGAGTCAGATGAAGTGATAGTTTCGTCAAATTCAAACCTAAGTTATTCCAATAGATTTGCTAATTTATTGATTTTTTAACATAAACTCATACTTGACAAAGTAAACCCATCTACATCTATGGAATTATAAAAGTTTTTCCCCTCAAGGGTTTTGGGGGTCAATAAGCAAAAATGCTTTGAGAGAAAAAACCTTTACTCCATCAGTATCTCAATCATAAGATTTGTTTTCCCTGGATCTATGGGTTAACATAATTTCTTTTCAAAATTTACCTCTACCATAGTTTATATATTATGTCAAATATAAAAAGACTTAGGGGTTTGACCCATAATATTATTATTGACATACTCCCCTCCCTAAAGAGGAAGGGGATTCTTAGCTATTACTAATTCTTGGTTCTTTGAGACGACTTATTAGTTCAGATTTCTCATCCTTAACAGAGATCGGAGTCTCCCCAAGCGTTCCATCAAAAGATGCAGTTTCCGAATGCCCTTCGGTACTTAAATGTTTTTGAAAATTCGCACCCAAAATACTCATGCCCTTCTTTAAAATGTTCAGAGCCGCGTTAGTATCTCGACAGATTTCTGTTTGACACTGAGGACATTTATGAGTCCGGGTGCTGAGTGATTTTTTCACCCTAAAACCACAGTTAGAACAGTCTTGAGACGTGAAATTTGGGCTCACAGAAACCACTGCTTTGTCCCAAACTTTTCCAAAATAGTCTAACCATTGAGTGAATTGATACCATCCCGCATCTGAAATTGACTTTGCCAAATGATGATTCTTGACCATGTTCTGAATTTTCAGGTCTTCGTACACCACGACATCGTTAGATGCCACTACGCACCGTCGTAGCTAATTTCACTGCCCAGTCTTTACGTTGGCGTTGAACCTTCAGGTGACACTTTCCCAGTCTTTTTCGTGCTTTGTGGTAGTTGTTTGATTGAGGTTGTTTACCTTTGACAAACTTCCGAGATAGTCGCCGCCCGTGTTTTTTAATTCGTTTTTCAGCCTTCCTTAAATACTTAGGATAAATAGCTGCATTGTCGTTTTGGTCTTTGTAGAAGTAGTTTAAACCCAGGTCTAAACCGACTACATTCCCCGTATAATTTCCGAATTCAGACCGATTAGCATCAAAGCAGAATTGAGCATAATAACCGTGACTCTCGTCTAAGAACCCTGACTCAATTAATCTTCAAACTCAGCAAGTCTTCTCGTACTTCTGAGTTGCAGAATAGGGAGAATTGACCTGCTTTAAATCCATCGGTGAAGTTAATCAATTTACACTCGGTTGATAACTTCCAGCCTGTAGTCTTAATACTCAACTGAACGACAATGTTTTTTGAACTTGGGAGCACCTTTTTTCTTGGCACCCTCACGGCAACGACGATAGAAGCTAGATATTGAATTCCAAGCCCTCTCACCAGAAGCTTGACGAGCCATCGAGTTAAGTTTCTTGGCAAAAGGAAATTGCTTTGCTAACTCTTTGCATAACCGAGAAATCCGATATTTATCCACATCCGGTTCATCTCGCCATAGTCTAACTGCCTTATTTCTAATAAATTGGGCGGTTCTAATGGCTTCGTCAAGTCTTGCATACTGAGACTTGAAACCGTTTAATAACTAAGCTTCTCTAAGTATCATACTCTGATCTTACCACAAACAAATCCGGATAACATTCTTTTTTGCTCGCTATCCATCCCCGTCTTCTTAAGGCGGGGCTTTCCGCTCAATTTCGCTAAATAAGTACAAAATATAAAATATAAAATTATTCCTAATTGTCCAAAATATTACAGTTTTTTCGTCTGTAATGAAATTAGTTAATTAATAATCTGGGATTTTACTCTTAAGGAGAATAAATATAGTGAATGCTGTAGAACAGGCCAAAAATTTTGAATTTGCTAGCAAGATTGCTACAATTGTAAATTTATTTAAGTCTCAGTTTCCAGATGTCAAAGTCGATCTAAAGCCGTGGATGAACGATCCGGATACATTAGATCTGGTCGATCCTGATTCTATTGATATTGGTTTCCATTTGCCTGGCAGAAGTCGATCGCTAGAAAGCCGTTGTTTATTGGTGCAAATTCGCTTGTATCAAGACCCTCCAGAAACTTATGGTCGTGCAATTGGAGTCGAAGTTGCTGGCTATGACCATCGTGGGGAGCAATGGAAGTTGTCAACAGTGGGAGGTTGGCGTTTTCTTGGGGCTACTCAACCCAATACAGAATCTGCTGCCAAGCTGAAATATTTCTGTCGGCAGATTTTTGAGTTATTTAATCATGATGTTGCGGCTTAGTTAGGATTAACCAAAGCCTTTGGATTCTTCATCTCGGAAGAATTTGCGGTTAATTTGAACATCTGGTTCTACTTCAATCCACAGGCGGGCACCTCCTGCCTGGCTTTTGTTAGGTTGATGGGGCCGATAAACGATTTTGCAAGGCCCTGAAATCTCGGCTTCGTGACAACGGTCGTTTCTGTCTCCTTGTTTGACAGATATGGCTGGAAATGAAGTCCCGTGGTCGCGGTTATGATCAATTTCCTTTCGTAATACATGAATGAAAGTATTACCTGTACGTTTACGTTTGTTCCATGTACCTTGGGGGCCTCGACGACCTGGACTAACTTCTGGCATTCCTCGTTTATTTACAGGAATCATCCAAAATCTTTCGACCTTGCGAGCACCTTTAATACGACCTTGGCCTAGTAATGTCCGCAATCGGGCAGTAGAAATATTTAATAGAAACGCCGCTTCTGTTGTACCTATTTTTTTCATTTTAAAACTCTTACGTCTTAGTTTTTGGTTAATATAAGTCAAGAAAACATCTCGTTATTCTATCACAAAGGAAGAGGGACTATATTTTCTTCCTATTCTGAAAGTGCGAATTCTGAAAGTGCGAAGAAAAATTGCTTAGACAGATGGCAATAGATTTATCTATGAAAACAAAAAAAAATAGATACTATCTTTGATATCTAGGACCATCAAGCAGCTCGGATTCCAATTGGAAGAATTTAGATCGGCAGCTGTCCTAATGTCAAGGAAATTTGAGGTTGCTCTGAGGCCATCCCGAAGTTTTGGGATTTTAAGTTCTCTGAAGCTTTTACCTTGTGGCAAAAAAGCTAATTACTAACTGACTTTTTTCCAGAGCAATAATCGCAAATTCCACCACCTAAAGAAAAACAATAGCATTTAGCAGCTATTTCTTCAAAGTTAGTTTTCTCCTTTTCTGAAGGTTTGAACTGTTCCCATGGTACTTCTAGTTGATCGTCATACCTCATCCACTTACCGTCATCAACTGATGTTTTATAGCAGTTACCGCCACCACGGGGAAATAAAATTACAGAGTCTTTCTGAAATAATATATAGTATCCCCGGTCTCTCCATTCTTCTGCTAAGGCCATTTTTTCTCTGTTTGTTTAAATTATTTGTCTAAATTTTATATCATGTCTGGTTGAATACTTACAAATATAAGTAATCGGACGTTATATAGCAATCCGAAATCATTTGTGATAAATAGACCTCTGGGAAAAAGATATAGATTTTTTGCAGGAGTAGGCAACAGCTCCGTCAGGCAACAGCGGTGCGACCCCGCGTCGGCGACAGACGCAAGCGGTCGCGCATGCTGGCGCACAACTGCGCTCTTCGCGGAGCGACATGTAAAGCGGAGCGAACCGTAGGGTGGGATGGTGGACCGCGGAGCGGCTCTGTAAGAGCTGGTCTCCTGTCCCTCCGGGACGCTACGCGTTAGCGTTTGCGCAGCATTCCGATAGGAAAGCTTTGCGAAGCGCAAACGCCATATCCAATCGACTCCTGTGAGCGGTCAGATCCCGCGTCGGCGACAGACGCACCTGGTAGCTGACCAAGAGAGGGATGGCTGACCAAGAGAGGGAATGCGCACTCCTGTGAGGCAACAGGTAAGATGTTTTTACGAAAAAGGCACGAAAAAGGATTTTTCAGGGTGACTTTTTCTTTCCTTAGCCGATCTTATTAAAAGGTTTATTTATTTTCTACGCCTATGTCTAATCAAAACACAGATAAAAAATCTGAGACTCTGTTGCCTTCGGGAGCAGGCGAGCTGTTGCCTTTTTGTGAGATATTTTTACAAGGGCTGAAATAGGACTGCTATATTATATCCGGTTGAATACTTATAAATAACGACGGAGGAGTCACCGAGTCAGAAGTCTGTCGGGGTAATTTCGTTCCGAATGCGGAGCAAACGCAAACATGTTTGCGCAGTATTCCACACCGAAAGGAAAGCATTCCGTAGGAAATTACCCGTATAGGAGGGAAGAAGAGTAGATGAAACGAAACCATTTTATCGTGGTCAAAAAGTTACAGTAATTGGAGCTATAAGTATCAAAAAAGTAGTGGCATTAATGACAATGAATAATTCAATGGATAGTAAAGCATTTGAACTATTTATTGAACATTTTTTAGTACCTCAATTATGGCCAGGAGCGGTAGTAGTTATGGACAACTTACCTGCACATAAACTAGCATCAATTGAAGATAGAATTGAATCAGTAGGAGCTAAAGTCCTAAGTTTATCTCCATACTCTCCCGATTTTAATCCCATTGAATTATGGTGGTCACAACTGAAATCTTTTTTACGGAGTTTTTCTCCCACTACAACAAAAATGGTTGATAGAATCATCTCTGTGGCTCTAGAGTTAATGAATCCTCAACATTTAAAAAACTGGAAAACTCAAGTGCTGTTACTGTACCTCATAACAACGGAAAGTGCTGTATGATAACGCGGAGCGCGGAACGGAGTTCTATCGTGCTATTAAACGGACATGATATTAGTTAATAATTCACCATTGATGCCAAGGCCGAAAATTAGTTAGCTAATTCTTTCCGTTTATTCATAATAGCTTCAGCACTGATTCCTTAATAATCGAACTAAGTAGGTAAACAAAATTAATTACACATTTTCCACGCACAGAAACCTTTTTACTGCAAGGGTTATAGGAAATTAGATTAGGTAATCAATTCTGTGTAGGTGCTTAACAAAATTAATAATAAAATAGCCAGATTCAATCACAAACGATCCCTCTTTTGTCACTCTCGGAAAAAATTTGCTATTTATCAATTCTGTTGATTTTTGTATAGAGAGCCGTAGCTAGATTTTTAACTATTCATAAATACCCCCAAATGATTTTTGTATTTGGGGGTAGAAAAAAAGTTCTCTATCCCTTATAAGTAAACTGTTTTGAACTTCTGATTGTACTTTGAACTCCGGAGAATGACAGGAAATGACTATAGCACTCAGTGCAGGAGTTGTGAAAAATAGTAGATGTATTTATTTTTTTTTCTACCTACCACCTACGACCACCAAAAATTTACGACTGAAATAGAATCCGGATAATTAGTTATAGCAGTACGCACTAAGGTTAGGACATCTCTAAAACGGCAAAGCTATTATATGTCAAGCTTTGACTGAAGCTGTTTGCGGAGCATTATTTTAGAAAATGCTAAGTGCTGAGTGCTTATAGCTATATCCTATGATTTATGATTTAGAACTCAGGAGTCAGTAGAGGTAATTCATAGAAAGTATTTCGACACCTCGCAAAAGCTCAGATCCTCTGGAAGAGGCCGCATGACCTTTGCTCCGCATGAACCAGGAAAGGAAATTACCCCGACAGGAGTCAGTAGAAAGGAAGGATTAAAATATGGGAATTAGTAGGGGTATTCTATGGAAGGTCTGTATTCAGTGGAGATAGTAAGTGCGACAACTGTATAACCGGATTTTATATGAAATAGGATTGCTATATATTAGATATCTCCAAAATAGAAAATAAGGTAAAATAATCAAAACCATTTATGTATGCAGTCTCCCAAATGAATCCAATTTTAGAATATATTTATAATCATCCATTCATCAACAAAAAGAATTATTGGTATTACTTACAAACAGCTAATAAAATTAATAGAAAATGCCAAAATAATAGAGTCATAAAAAAAATCGGCGACCGCCAAAACAGAAAAAAGATTAATTAAAGCAGGTGGAGTCAGAAAAAAGAATTTAACTAAGGAGTCAGAAATCATTTTAACGTTATTTTATTTACATCAAATACCAACTTTTCCAACATGAGGAATCAACTTTGGTATAAGTGAATAAGCGTGCTAATAATATTGTTCGCGCTCTGGATAGATATTCTCAGAGAATTACTGCCAGCAAGTTTATTAGAACAAGTAAAAAAAAAGAAAATGAATTGGAATGGGTAAAGGAGATATTAACAGAATTAAAATTAATTGTAGATAGTACAGCAACATTGTAGAGAAAGACCAAGTGAAGATAAAGAACAAGAAACATATTACTCAGGAAAAAAGAAAAATCATACTTTTAAAAATCAAATAATAACAACACCAAAAGCGAGTGCTTAATCCGCCGTGAGACGGCGAATGTAAGAAGCACTCAAGACAGGAAAAGAAATAGTAGATGTAATAGTAGGAGAAAAAGGTCCAGCAAGTGATGTAAATATATTAATAAAACAACAAGATAAGTTTGATAAAAAACCAAAAATTCAAGGAGATAAAGCTGATGAAGGAGTAGAGAGAACAACTACAGCAAAAAAGAAACCAAGAAAAAAAGAAATGCCACCAGAAATCAAAGAAGAAAATTAAGAAAAAGCCAAAAGCGAGTGCAAAATTGCGCCGTCGCACGGCGAATGTCAGAAGCACTCAAGAAAGAGAATATTTGTAGAACATGTAATAAGATTAATTAAAATATTTGGAGTTCCTAGAGAAAGATTCAGATTAAAAAATAATAATTATGAAAAAGTAATCTTAACAATATGTGGTTTAGTTAGGCTAAGAATTGGCTCATTTATATTAGTATAAATAAATTATCAAAAATTGAGATAAGAATAAGAAATCAAAGTACAATAAATATTTAGATTAGTAACACGAAGTATCTCTGATACCCATAAAAATGTACAAATTAACTATCTTCATGAGTGGCGTTCGCTCCACTAAAGATAGTTAGGATAGGCGTTTGAGTATTTTTGGAGATGTCTATTCATATTTTTGAGTGGGAGATTTTATCATAAAATCTCCCACTACTAGTTAAATCAAATTAGTTTGCTAACTCTTTAACCTTACTCATAATACCTTCAGGATCGATTCCTTGATGAGGGAACTGTTCCCATAAACCACCACAACCTTCTTTGTGAGTAGCTAGATAACCAAACTTAGGAGTCATGCCACGTTCTAATAACCATGAACCGAAGCGACTACCTAAACCTGTACGACGGTTGAAAGCTTCAACTACTAATACAAAAGGAGCAGTACCAACTTTCTTCAACATATCTTCGTCAATGACATTGAGAGTAGATTTGTTAATTAAACCAACATCTATTCCTTGCTGTTTCAAACGTTCCACTGCATCAAGGGAGCGGTACAACGCATCACCAAAACTGACAATATAACCTGCTTTACCTTCCCGGATAACTTCATCTTTGCCAGGAGTAAACTTGTAACCTTCACCAAATAATTCCTTACCATTGCTGTCTAGCAGAATGGGTACTTTAGAGCGAGTGGAGAAGATAAACCGCATTCCAGGTTGAGTAAATACTGCTTCAACACAAGCTTTCATTTGGTTAGCATCAGCAGGGAAGTAGAGGCGAGTTTCATAACCATCATCAAGACCGTTGTCGGCAAACATATTGTTGATGCCAAAGTGACAAGTGTTGTCTGCCATGTCGTCTATACCAGCATGGGAAAAGTGGCATAAAACGTTGGAGTTGTTCAACCGCGCCATTGTAATTTCGGAAATGCACATTTCTAGGAAGGCGCTAAATGTTCCAAAAATACCCTGTTTGCCTGCTTCCATGCCAAACCCCGCAGCAGCAGAAAAGTTACCACGTTCCATAATGCCACCACTGATAAACCGCTCTGGGTAGGCATCGTGAATTTGTTTGAGTCCGCAAGAACCTTCTAAGTCACTGTCAACAAATAAATTATTGCTGCGTTCTTCTTCACTCATACCTTTGAGGATGGATACCACACTCTCGCCAAAGACGTTGCGGTTAGAACCCATTTTATCACTTACACCCATGAAGGTGTAGCTTTGCTTTGGTTTCTCAATACCTTTGAGATAGTTAACTGCTTCAGTTCTGCCTTTGCCTTCTAGATAGGCGATCGCTAATTTTAGAGGAATCACATCATGTCCATGGGTAGAACCTTCTAGACCTTCGATACCCACACTCATTTTCCGCTTATTAATCACAGCAACCGGACCTTCGGTTGTAGCCGCTTTACATATCCGTTGATACAGACCATCTAAATCTTCCCCATCTCCTTCGAGTACGGTTAAGCCGTGACCTGCTAAAGTTTTGTTGAGGTCGTAACCTTTTAAATAGTCGGAGGGATGACCGGCAATAGTAACATCATTATCATCAATTATCAGTTTAACATTGAGATTTTGTGCTACTGCCATTCTGGCTGCTTCAGCATCGTTGCCCTCTTGTTGGGAACCGTCGGAACCGAGGCAAAAGACTAATTTATTAGGATTTGCCATTGCCACACCGTTAATATAAGGCCACATATGACCTAATCTACCGGAACTGAATTTTACTCCTGGGGTAAATCCTAATTCTGGGTGTCCTGGTAAATGAGAATTTGCTGCCCGATAATTTACAAGACGTTCCACAGGAAGTTCTCCTGCTATAGCTGCCATTAAGTATTGGGTAGCTACACGGTGTCCGGCTTCATCAAAGAAAATAGGTACAAATTTTTCTGCTGCGCCTCGGAAAAAGGCATCTAAAATCATAACTTCGGGCACTGTGTCATAAGGGCCACCTGTATGACCTCCCACTCCTCTGGCAGCGCCAGTGGCGGTGAAGAAAATTATTGTATCACGGCAAAGTTGAATATTTGCTTTGAGGGTTTCCCGTTGTTCGTTTGTGAGAGTTGGGTTAGTGGGGTCGAGGGAAAGAGGTTTGTAGCTTCCTAGGTCTATTGGAAATGGTGCTGTAGCAATTGTCATGGTGGATGTTTTGATAATATCTATACTTCGTATTCCCACTATTGATTCGATACCTCTGATGAGGGATGAAATATTTAGAAGGAAACAATTACAAAAAGCCTACCATAGTTGGTGGATGTTTTGATAATTATTTCTATTGAGTTACCAAGGGCTACCAACCATAGTAAATCCTGCCCAATAATAAGGGTGAGAAAATTCCGCATTTTGAATATTCGCCAGTGCTGGTGGTAAAGATATTTCTGCTCTATTTTGAGCACTTTTTAAAATTACTGGTAGTCTGAAATATGTAAGGATATTGTTTACTACATCCCTTTGAGGCGTTGCTGAAACGCGGGTATGATTCTGGAAAAGAGCGATATAACTGCCGCTAGGCTCCGCCAACGCAAAAAAAGTCAATTTATTAGAATTAAAAATTATCCAATGTCGTGAATGCAAATCAGCTCGGCTCAATAAAAATGCTCATAAAAAAGGAAAATAAAACTATATTTGTGTGTCTATTGTGGCAAACAATTCATAGAATCTTATGAATCTGGTAGAGGTTACTCTCACTTTTATTAAACAAGAATGTCTAAAAATTTATTTCAAGAATTGATAATTGAGCGTGAATATTTTATTATTACCGAATAATTAAAGTAAAAAGCTTATGAGCAATAATTGATAATTGATAATTAATAGATCGAGGTTGAAAGCTTTCCCGAATAATTAATAATTGCTGTAGAAATAATTATTCATTATTCATTATCTATTAATGAACTTAGGGTGGGATAGCGATCTTCGGAGCGGCTCTGTCACTCTTCGGGTCTCCTTTCCCTCCGGGACGCTAGCTTTGCGAAGCGCAAACGCCATATCCAATTGACCAAGAGACAAGAAAAAATTTTCCTTTTAGTCAATCCTATCCCTTTTAAGGAGAGGTAATTATTAATTATTTTCCTTTTTTCATGCTATGTAAATGGCTGTCGCCGACATTAAAATTATTAATTGTTGAATCAGGGTCATTTCATTCTAGATTTTAGCAATGAATTTACTTACTTTAAGATAACGAAAGATAAATTATCGGAAGCTCTAAATTACGTATTTTCGTAAATACATAACATGGCACAGTTTAGAATGAAATAGCCCTGATTGTTGAACTCTTTCTGTTAGGGAGAGAATTGAGACAAGGGAAGAAAATTTTTACTTTTTGTTCTTAAAAGAAGAGGCTTTTTACCAAAATTAAGTAATTATAAATTTTCAATTGTCAACTATCAATTTGTAAATGGTATGGGATGAACGAGCTATTAAAAGAGTCAATCAAGTACATCATACCAGAATGATTAATTGGGTAAAACAAGGCAACGCCGGAAAACTCTTACCTGATTGTGATGCTCCACAGGAAACTCCAGAAGTAGGAGAATTAGATGAATTGGAAACATTTGTAGGCTCAAAAAAAAAAGTCTGCGCTCTTTGCTTCGGCTGCTATATTAATAAGATTGATTAGATTGATTGTTTTTAAGATTTGTTCGGTGTTGGTTGTAGTGTTGATAGATAATTTTGTTTGGTCTTTAGCGGTTGGTGTATTGGTTGTTTGGTTGTTGTCACTGGGGGTAATAGTGGTTAGTATATTATTATTTATTGGTGTGGGTTGGAGATTATTATTAGGAGTAGCAGAGCCAGGATTGGATGGATTTGCTGGTTGTGAATCAGGAGTTAAATTGTTTAGGATGGGATTATTTATTGGGGTATTATTTATTGGGATGTTATTATTGGGCATGACTGAAAAATTTGCTTATATAGTTTGAATATTGATGGATTCATTGCCGAAAGTTTGATTGATTTGTCCTAGATTTTGATTACTGTCGGCGATTTGAATGTTTGTGGTATTATTCCCGGCACTTTGAGTCACGTTGCCAATATTTTGATTGTCTCTAGCGGTTTGATTATTAACAGCATCATTGCCAACAGTTGGATTAATATTGCCTGTATTTATATCTCTCGATACCACTTGATTATTAACAGCATCATTGCCAACAGTTGGATTAATATTTCCTGTATTTATATCTCTCGATACCACTCGATTATTAACAGCATTATTGCCAACAGTTTGATTGATATTTTTTGTATTTATATCTCCCCGTGCCATTGGAAAAGATCGGACACAGCAATTGGAACGAACTAATGAAATTATCAGACAGCAGATCGGTCGATGGCATCGCCAACAGAATAAACTTGCCAAACTCTAGCAACAAACTCAGTTCAATAATTGATAATTGATAATGAATAATTGATAATTACCTCTGTCTTATCTTAAAGGAAGAGGATTGATACCAATGAGAAAATTGTTGACTTCTCTTGGTCGATTGGATATGGCTAGGAGACCCGAAGAGTGCAGAGCCGCTCCGCTTTACATGTTGCGCCAGCAAAACGCCATTCCCCAACCGCTTTTCTTGTGAAAATAAGAGGCTGTTTACCTTAATTATTCGGTAAGATATTTTTACGCGCGAAGGCACGAAAAAGGATTTTTTAAGGTGACTTTTTCTTTTCTGAGCTGATATAATTAAAAGGTTTATTTATTTTCTGCAGATGTCTATTTTTTAATTTCTCCCCCACCTCCCCCACCCTACCTACTCCTAAACTCCCCCCACCTCCCCCACTCCCCACACTCCTCTCCTTCCTTTACAATTACGGCTGCACCACCACCCTTTTTTTTGTTAGGGATGAGCAGAAAAATAATGTACCACTGTCTAGCTTTCTCGGTGGGCAAAATATTCTTTCGGGATTTCTAATTGAGTCGATCTCTTCGTTTTGCCCACCCTACTTTAATCGGTAGTTTATTTCAACGCAACTCCCTTAAGTTCGCCCCTAAAAAACAGCTAATAGAAGTCAAAAGTCAGACAAGTAAAAGTTTTAATAAAATCTAGAGCGGGGTAAATCTTCAACTATACGAATTTCGACAATATCATTAGTTTCTACAGTAACAGAGCGAGGCGAAGTAGCCACAACTGTACCAGCCCCAATAGCAGCCCCAGCCAAGAAACCAAAACCCGAACCCGTTAAAAGTAATAATCCTAATCCCCCACCAGCACTACTGCCAGCCAAAACTTTTTTATTAATGTGGGGGTGGCCTCTAAGTAATTCTGATTTAGCAGCAAAAGGAATGAAACGGCCATTAATATATATAGCCCTAGCGGTAAACTTACTACCATGACTATTCGTATCAAAACCACCAACTACAGGCGTTTTAGCAGGAACAATAATTCTGCCAGATTGATCGGCGATCGCCTTTTGGAGCAGCAAAACTTCCTGTTGCTCAAGATCCCGTGGTAATTCGACATCATCAGAAGGATAAATTAGATTAATTACCTCTCCTTCTTCAATTAATATCGCAGAATTATCTTCCATAACTTTAGATTGGTTTTCCCCCGGTAAACCCGGTAAAGGTTCTCCAAAAGGAATCACATTAACTGATGTTGTAGACTTTGATTCTGGGGGAGGTGGAACAATATTCTCTTGATTTTCTTTTGCCTGGAGTGTTGGTTGTTCGATCGTCTGGGAAGGAATCACATCTGGTAATTCTGTACTGCTGGCTTCCGGGGGTGCTGGAATGAAACTCTCTTGGGTTTGTGTGGTCTGGAGTGTTGGTGCTTCCCGAATCTGGGAAGGTTCAGTTGTAGGCTGTTTATTACTCAAAGCATCTATTACCGGAGACCTAAACTGACTGGGGCGATCGGTAGGAATAACCAGCAATGGTACAGAAGGCTCTGGTGAAGGAGGAGGATTTAGTAAAACTGATTCCTGTTTTGGATTTGTTTCTAGAAAACCCGCAGAATTTGGCTTTGTTTGGGTAACAGCTTGATTATCTGTATCATCTGGGGAAGATTCAGATTCTTCTACTTCCATGGTTTCTGTGGCAGTAGCTCCTGCTAAAGCTTGATTAGACCTTTCTTCCTCGTCGATAATTTCTCCCTCATCCACAAACAAACGCAACTGCCAACTATTTTCTGAACCTATCTGTTGTAGCTGCACCTGTTGAGTAGATAAAACTACTTCCGGAGCCAAATCTATAGTAACTTTAGCCTGTTGTGGCTGCTCTTGATAGAGACTAACTCGGCGCACTAATCCGGCTGGATATAATTCAGTTACATTTACACTTACCTCAGTCTCTGGAATATATACAACCAGACGAGGAGGTTGACTTTCCACAGAATAGCTAGGGGTTGTACCTGTTGGGAGAGTAAACTGGAGTTGATTATTATCTGGATCGAAAAACCAGTTTGTTAAGAAGGCGGCAAAAACTGGCCGAGTCAAACCAAAATTAATTGCTAATGTTCCTACTAAACCAACAAATAAGCCAATAAATTTCAATAGAAATGTTAATTGGGACAACTTTTTTTGAGATGGATTGGGCATAGCTAACTCCTCACAATTCACATTATTTTTCACCCAGGATAGCCCATGATAATAGGTGTTATATCATGTCCGGTTGAATACTTACACTAAACGTGAAAGGAAGGCAGAGGGCAGAAGGCAGAAGGCAGAAGGAAAAGAGTAACCGAATCAGGGAGAAGGTTTTTGCAGGCGAATTATCCGGACATGATATTATATCATCTCCAGGTAAATAACTGAAAATTATTTTTAGTACAGAAGGGAGATGGGGGAGAGAGGGGAGATTTTTTTATGATTAGACATAGGCGTAGAAATTAAATATTCCTATTTGAGCAACCCTTGTCTTTAGGTGATATAGATTATATACAGTCCGTTTCATTAGGGTTCAAATCACCTCTGCTATTGACCCAGAGCAAGTTTTCCTATGCTTGCTACTCCCTACTCCCTACTCCCTACTCCCTACTCCCTACTCAAGTTTCTACATTCTTTTTCGCAGATGTCTATTTTTTGCCAAAAATCTTTCCTGTTAAATCTATAACCTAGAATCCAATAAAATGGGACACCAACAGCAGAACATATAGAACCCCTAAACGTATCTTTGTCAATGAAGATCGTTTTTTTAGTTAGGAGACAGGAGACAGGAGACAGGAGGAAAGAAAGAAGAAGAAGGAAGAAGGAAGTTTTTTATCACGCTATTAACCGGACATGATATAAGAGGGAAGAGGATCGAGCTGAAAAATTCCACAAAATACGCAGATTTTTCATCAATTTTGATGCGCGAGAAGACTTAACTATAGTAATTATTTATATAGATATAAAATGGGTTCTATACAATAGATGAAACAACATTAACATTAACATACCATGGTACAAGCGACCGCAAGGATTCAAACAACAGAACTAGCCAAATTGGCAATAGACCTAATTAGTCAGGCCGGATGTGAATATGGCGATATTCGCTTATGTACTTATCATTCTCAAAATTTTACAGCTCGCGATCGCTCTCTCAACAGACTAGAAGATAATATTAACTCTGGCTTTGGGGTACGAGTTTTGCTCAAGGGTGCTTGGGGTTTTGCTGCCAGTCATCGTCAAACACCAGAAGAAGTTGCTAGAATTGTCGCCTTAGCAGTAGATATTGCCAAAGGTAGTCGTCTATGTCAACAGACTCCTGTGCGGTTAGTACCTGTGGAAAGCTACCGGGATAGTTACTTTACTCCCATTGAAATTGATCCGTTTACAGTTCCAATTACTGAAAAGACAGAACTACTTTTAAATCTAAATGAGAAATTATTGAGTTATGGCGAGCGGGGTATCAAAAAAGCTGCTTCTTTTCTCCGGTTTAACAAGGAAGAGAAAATATTCGCTTCCACAAATGATTCCCTAATTGAACAAACTATTTACCGCAGCTATCCTGGGTTTATGTGTACAGCCATTGCTAACGGTGATGCTCAAAGTCGTACTTATGAAAGACCACCTTTGAATATTGGGTATGAGCATATTAACCCTACCGATCTATTGAGTCAAGTTGAACGAGTTGCTGAAGAAGCAATAGAAAAAGTTCATGCTCCCAAAGGACCTGCGGATATTCGCTCCACTCTAATTTTGAAACCTACAAATCTGTTTTTGACCATTCACGAATCCGTCGGACATCCCACCGAGTTAGACCGGGTTTATGGTTATGAATCTAATTTTGCTGGTACAAGCTTTGCTACTACCGATAAAATGGGCAAACTGCAATATGCTGCACCTTGGGTTAATTTTAAATGCGATCGCATCCAAGCAAGCGGTCGTAGCACAATGGGATATGATGATGAGGGTGTAAAGTCACAAGAATGGTATGTAGTTAAAGATGGAATTTTAGTTGATTATCTCACAGACCGGGAAACAGCTTACCGACTTGGGCGTGGTAATAGTAATGGTTGTGCTTTCGCCGACAGTTGGTCGAGTGTACCTATGGTACGCATTCCGAATTTGGGATTGGAAGCGGGTGCTGATGGTGGGAGTCATACTGCTAGTTTAGCAGAGATGATTGCTGATACTGAGGATGGTATTTTAATTGATGGTATTGGTAGTTTTTCTATTGACCAACAACGACGGAATTTTCAATTTGGTGGGGATGCTTTTTGGCAGGTGAAAAAAGGTAAAGTTGTGGGAATGTTGAAGGATGTAACTTATCATTCGATGACAACTGATTTTTGGAATAGTGTTGATGCTGTGGGAAATGCTTCTGAAAGGGAGCAGTGTGGCACGGATATTTGTGGGAAAGGGGAGCCGATGCAGATAGCTCAAATGACTCATTGTTGTGTACCGGTGCGGGTGCGCGATATTTTGATTGGTAGTGCTTGATAAGTTTGTAATTGCACTCTTTTTCTATTAGACATAGCAAAACTTGTAGGGTGTGTTAGACGGCTAAAATGTAAGCTGTCAAAGGTATTTAACAATCCGTCGCAGGGCACCATTTTTGATGTGTTATACCAGTAGACCGACAAAACTAAAATGGTGCATTAGAATAGTCAGCAAAAAGTTACCGAATAATTAAGGTAAAAAACCTCTCCTTTAAAGGGGAAAGAGGAAACAAGAAAAAATTTTCCTTTTTCTCAATCCAATCCGTTTCAAACAGAGGTAATTATTAATTGTTGAACATGACAAAAATAGCCCATTGCTAAAAAGTGAGAGTGACAAAAAGGTGTGCACGATTATTAGCAAATACATCCACTTGATTATTTTCTCTTACTAAAGCTGTTGTTTTCCAGTTACCGAATAATTAAGGTTTAAAGCCTCTCCTTTAAAGAAGTAAAACTGCAAAACGCTTTTGTCTTATCGACCAAGAAAAGAAAATTTTTCCTTTTAGCTAATCCAATCCGTTTCAAACAGAGGTAAT
>JBARXI010000077.1:0-10795 GCA_049647275.1 Microcoleaceae cyanobacterium | reverse complement strand
TTATTTCTTATTTCTTATTTCTTATTTCTTATTTCTTATTTCTTATTTCTTATTTCTTATTTCTTATTTCTTATTTCTTATTTCTTATTTCTTATTTCTTATTTCTTATTTCTTATTTCTTATTCCCTGTTGCCTGTTGCCTGTTGCCTAAAATCTAAAACTTGTGTATCTCACCAATTTGATAAATGCTATATCTATGGAAAAACTAACCACATCAAAGAATTGGTTGAAGAATTAAACGAAGATTATTTAAAGTATTCTTCCATCCACTACCACAATCTCATTGTTGGTCGATAGAAACATCAACAGAATTATCTTTGTTCTCAATTTTACTGGCTTTGTTGCTGATTTAGAAATAAAAAAGGTTGAGAATTTAAGCTGACAATTGTATAAACAGAAAAAATAATGTACCACCACTGCTCAATATCTTTGAATTCAGTAAATCGATAATCTGTCCATCCTAATTCTTGCTTGCATTGTCGAAATCCATACTCTACCCATGTTCTTAACCCATAAATATTACCCTGAATCTTCTTAACTTTACCTTGAATATTTGTCACTATCAAGGAGGTAGAATTTTCAGGCAAAGTTTTCTGGGTCAGTGGTTATTTACCAGTATGTTACCGCTGTTTTTTTTCCATAAATTATTTCTCTCATGTATCTAGTCTCTGATTATGGAATTGCTGAATACCCTTTCAAATTTACACCACTTATTGGCTTCTAACTCTTTGGTCAGATGCCATCCAGACTGCGTGGTTACCACGAAATTGCTACAACATAAGCTAGTTGATATTTATCTAAATAGTTATGTTTTTTCTAGGAAATTATATTCAGATTAGGGAAATGGGCGTTGCATATTTGTGGGATGAATTGTAGGCTTGGAGAAAAAAGAAGTATGAAGTATTAAAGATGAGATTTGCCTGCTCCAAAAAAATTCATCTCTTGATTCAGCAACGCCGGGAAATGAAACTTTTGTTTACCTCAAAGTCTACCCAGTCACATAACTTATAGCTTGAAATAAATGTAGTTTTATGTTTAAAGTTGTTCTCTCCTAAAACTTCAGTTTTTCTGAATTCTCCAAAAGCTTTTCGCTCTACTTCACACCTAACATCTGCTCATATCTGTACCTTCACTTGCATGACAAATACTATATTTTATTTGGCACAATTCTCCCTCATATCAGTTGTAACTATTGTAACTATATACTCTAAAATTATTCATAAACAATAAAAATTTATACAAAATAATTAATATTATATATATACAATTGTAGGAAGGAATTGAATTCATAAAACCTTAACAAAAATTATCAAAAAAAATATCTAATACCAATTCGATCGAATATTTCTACACAGTATTGTGTTGTTTATGAGGAATCACAGATTAATCATGTAACTACTTTTTTGAATTTGGTATAAAAAGATATTGATAATCGCTAAAAATGGTGATACTCTAAGAAAGTCTTCTAGCTAAAGATACTTAAGTTTAACTAGCTCAAAAAAATTACAATATTATAATATTAAGCATATAAAAACATAGACTAAAAAACACAAAAAAAACATCAATTTTTATAGATATAATATATGGTTTTATTCAGTCAACTTGAATAAAATTCACAAGACATTTTCCCAATTGCCTGTTTCCTTAAAAATCTGTATCTAAGTAAACTAAAAAAAACTCAATTAATGATTTATATATTATTATCAGCCAATAAATATTATCATAATCAAGCATAAAGATTTGCCATCAATAAAGATAATACTACAAAATAAATATATTAAGTAGGTCGGCATAAATAAACGCATAATGTGGGCAATGCGTGCAGAAAGCTAAAACCTTTAGACAAAGACACTTATAGCCATTGTCCACCCTACAACTGTTTGATATTTAATTATGCCCACCTACTTAGTAAAAGTACTTGCTCTTTTCAAAAAAAGTAGAAAAAACTAACTAAAAATGGAAAAAAAAAGCATAGATTACAGTCATATTCAATTCTGGGAAGGTCACTCAAAAGTAGACATTCCTCAGCTAATAGAGTTATTTAATTCAGCAGCAAAATGGGCAAAAAATAGAAGAATAGAAGAATTAGAAATAGCAATCGCAAATAGCAACCCAGTTGTCACAGTATGGGATAGCAAACAAATGATTGGTTTTGGTCGCGCCACCTCAGACTGTATTTATAGAGGTACAATTTGGGATGTAGTAATACACCAAAACTATCAAGGTGGAGGACTAGGAAGAAAATTAGTTCAAACAATATTAAGCCATCCACGAATGTGTCATGTAGAGCGAGTCTATCTAATGACAACCTACCAACAAAAATTCTACGAGCGAATCGGTTTTAAATACAATCAAAGCACAACAATGATATTGCAAAATCAACCAATAAAAGCACAAGTAGAATTAACAACTAGCAACAGAACATTACTATCAGCCATACAGGAATAAGCAAAAAAAAATATAACTTAAGAATCCTCATTAGTGGCAAGAGGAATAGAACATTGAGTCCGATTAAAATTAGACTCTTCCCCATCACAAGGAACTGCCAAAATCTCCAAACGTCCATCCATTAAGCTTAACAAAGTTTGATTCATTAACAATCTCATGCCAGGAGAAAGCTGAAAATCTTTAGTAATATTCTTCTGCTCAGTACTACCTTCAAGATGATGCTTGAGTAAATCCCAAGACTCACTCCAAGCACTGATCGGGCGTTGATCGTCAATCCAAATATGAACATAGCCAGATTCTAAAGAAGGATGAACCGAAACATTAACATGACCTTCTTCCATTTGCGCGATCGCAGTATCAATCAAACTAACTAAAACCTGCTTCAAGCGCAACTCATCAGCCAAAACATAAATATCCTGGTTGGGAGGCAATATTTTCAACCGAATGCTACGATTAGCAGCTTGTAAATAAGTTAAATCTTCAACTTCCTCAAACACCCGAGTTAGCTGTAGAGGTTCGAGTGTCATTTTTTCCCTACCATGTTCTGTCCTAGCAACAGCAACAATCTCATCAAGTAATCCCAGAGTCTTCAACGCCGAGTTATAAGCTTGGTTAGCAAACTCTCGTTCCTCCTCCGGGTCATCAGCTAAATCTGAAATAATTAACTGCAGTGTACCAATCAGACTATTAATCGGCGATCGCAACTCGTGAGAAGTTCGAGCCAAAAAACCAGCCTTAAACTTACTCATCTCCGAAGCCATCTGGTAAGCCAGTTGAGTCTGTTTTAGTTGTTCTAAAATATCCTCTACCCCATCATCGGAAGTAGACTCTTGAGGAGGAGTATTCGCAGGAGGTTGTGACAAACTATGCTCCTTTTTTTTAGGCCATAGCCTACTACCGGCCAACCCAACTCCCAAACCTAATATCAAGAATAAAAAATCGCTCCAGCCCATTAGACTAAAAAAAATTAAATTATTTACCATACATTTCAAATTTTAACTTGACTGCTCCCTGGCGCAAGATTTCCCAACCGTCAGTTATATTCCATTTAGCAACAGTCGAAGGAACTCCAGAAGCCAAAGTCATCTCCTGATTATGGGACAGTAAAATAGTTAGAACATCTGGAAATTGACCATTAATTTCAGCCATTCGAGTCAACGGTGGTTGGCCTGATAAATTAGCACTTGTCGTAGCCAACGGTCCAGTTTGAGTCATAATTTTCTGGGCAATATCACAATTAGGTATCCGTACCCCTATAGTAGTGCGGTCAGCAGGATTCATTACCCCAGGTACCCGATCTGAAGCCGGCAGCACCAAAGTTAAAGCTCCTGGCCAATATTCCTCAGCAACTTGTTGCCACAACTGCAACTCTTCATTACTCCCTTTCAGGTAAGGCAACAAAGACCTGAAAGTTGCCCCCATCAAAATTAAGGGTTTATCTAGACTACGACGCTTTGCTGCAAAAATTAAATCTGCTCTGTCAGGTCGAGCTGCTAATGCTGGTACAGTATCAGTAGGAAAGCTCACTAAATTACCAGATATTGCCCCCTGTATTAGAGTATCAATAGACACAAACATTATTAAATTTGATTTTTGATTTTTGATTTTTTTTGAAAATTTTACCTATTTTTCGGGTTTCCAGAGCAAAAAGTCTTAAACCTGGGGAGCTTCACAAAATGATATTTTCTATCTCAGATAGGCCATAGCAAACCATTCAACTCCCTCAAAATCAGAACAGCTCTCAACTTGACAATAACAGCCATCAGCTTCTAGCATTTGCGCCACCACATTTGCCTGTCCAGCCATCATTTCCAGTAACTACACACCACCAGAAAATAGAAACAACAATATTGCATTCAATTTTTGAATTTTGAATTTTGATTTTTTGAAAATTTTACCTATTTTTCGGGTTTCCAACAAGAAAAAACCCTCAATTCGGGGAGCTTCACTAAATGATATTTTCTATCTCAGATAGGCCATAGCAAACCGCTCAACTCCCTCAAGATCGGAAAATATCTCAATCTGGCAATAGGAGCCATGACTTTCTAGCATTTGCTGCACCACATTTGCCTGTCCAGCCATCATTTCCACTAACCACACACCACCAGAAACCAAATATAGCGGAGCAGTAGAAATTAAAAATCGGATACAATCAAGACCATCAGCACCACCATCAAGGGCCAAATGAGGCTCGTGTTTACTCACTTCAGACTGCAAAGTCTGAACCATACTAGTAGGAATATAGGGAGGATTTGCCACCATTCCACTAATTTGACCTTGAAGATGCTCTAGTGGTTGCCACCAAAAACCTTGATAAAAAGTAACTCTATCTACAAGACCTAACTTATTAGCATTTTTTTCAGCAATAGCCAAAGCCTCAAAGCTTGAATCAATACCATAAACAAAAGCATTTGTCCAAACTTCTGCCAACCCAAAAGCAATCGCCCCACTACCAGTACCCAGATCCACCCAATTACCTTCACCGAGAAAGGGAAAAGCATTAGTAGCAGCCACAGCCAAATCAATCAAACACTCTGTTTCCGGTCGAGGTATAAGTACCCCAGTTCCCACCTCCAGAGAAAAATTCCGCCAATAAGCAACTCCTGTCAAATATTGAAGCGGAACTCTCTCATCCAAACGTCTGTACCAGAGTCTATCCAACTCCTCCAAAGAAAGTCGCAGTTGAATTTTCGGCCAATCTTTAAAAGATTCTAAACGCAGTATTAATCGATCTAGTCCAGCCAACTCCCCTAACAACCAATCAACCTCAGAAGTAGGAATATCAGCCTTCAAAGCAGCAGCCTTAGCCCCAGAAAACCACTGCCAGAGTTCTTGACCTGAGACCACACAGCTTGAGGGAAAGTCCATATCAACCTATTCACCAACAGATTGTTGTTGCTTTTGCACAAACTCTAGAGACTCCCGTGGAGGAATAAAAATAATTTTTTCCAGGAAAGGATCGTCATCATTCTGCAACGCATCGATCACACCCTCAAGATTCACAACCTCAATTTGCACCGCAGAAAACATATCAGGCTGTTGATTCTTGGCCCGGTCTAACATCCCTTGCAAATCTTCCTTATTGAAAAACATCGGAATAACCTGCTGCTCACCACGCTGAATCGTCAAATATCCATTATCAGGCCCTCCTTTAGCAATAAACAGAGGTACCCCATTAAACTGACTAACTTCTTGACCATTCTGCTTTAGTAGAGCTTTAGCAGATTCAACCTGTTTTCTAATCGGAACATAAGCAAAATTTAGTTTCTGACCATCCTGTTGACTAGATTTGCTCATCTCATATACCTCTCCCAGAGAAACAGGCACAACCTTAACCGTAGCAGCCAGATCGGGATTTTCAGTTTTCAATCTTTCCACAAAAGCATCTGCATCACTCTTGCTAATAAAAACTCCTGCGACGGAAGATTTATCATTTCCATCTTCTCTGTTGACTGAAGCTACAAGTGGCGATCCATTTTGATCGGTAATAGTAAATACAGGCACTGGAGCTAATTTCTGTAAAACTTGCTCCGCCGGTAGAGCTAGTGCAGACATATCTTTCAGGGAATATCCCATCAGAGTGCTAGCCATAATTCCCAACACAGCACCCAAACGAACTAATGCTTTCATAAATTCTCCATATCCTTTAAAAAATTGAAATTAAAATAAAAGTATCAACATCCACCAACCAGCAAACAATGCCAACCAAAGTTGGTAACAGATTCCACAAACAATTCTAACAAAGTTATCAATTACTCTACTTATTTATACTCTTTATTCGTTATAGATAATCTACTCACTTTTTTACAGTACTAGACCGACACAGCTAATTTTGTGCAAAACTTGTAGGGTGTTTTAGACGGCTAAAATTTAGACTGTCAAAGGCATTTAACAATCCGTCGTAACACACCATTGAATATGTGTCAGTCCAGTAGGTTAAAATTTAAACAAATAATTTAATTGATTAAAATTAATAAATTAATTATAGATATTATTGGCATAATAAATATTAGTTATCTAACTTTAAAAGATTACTATCATAAGTAAATTAGATATTTATTTGTTCATTCATACTACTCTAAAAAAATCACTTAAGTTACTTATTCTAGATTTGCATAAATAACTACAGATTAGCTACCAGTCGAACAATAGTTAAGGCCAGTAAATGATAACTTTGCTGAGTATTATAGCACGAATATTTTATTACCTTGAGCGCAAAGCAATCATTATGATTATTGTTCATACCGAACAAATCAAATATATAGCAATTCTATTTGTGAGGTTTCAATAAGTTAGAGTTATATTAGTGATAATTATAATTATTGATTAGTCTTAAACTATTAAATATACTGATACTGGAATTGATTAATTAAATTAATATTATGAATAGACCCTAGTCGGCAAAATTCTTTAACTTTGGTAAACTTGGTAAACTTAGACTATCTAAGTATTCAGAATTAGAAAATAATCCCTGGGTCAGGATTTAGGTCAGATAAAAAAAACTACAAACCTTGATGGATGAGTATTTACAGAAATTCTCTCCAAAATCACATTCTCAATATAAATTAAATTCCTACAAGTCTTTTTTTTCGTCATTCTTGATAACGAGACTTTTAACTTAATGAGTCAGCCGTTGTCAGAAATATCTCTATTCTATAACTGAGTTTGATATACCTGAAACGTAAAATCCCAGGGAAAAGTTAAATACTGCTGGGAAATTATTTCTAATACCAAGAATAAACTAATATCGGGATGACAGGATTTGAACCTGCGACATCCTGCTCCCAAAGCAGGCGCGCTACCAAGCTGCGCTACATCCCGTTTCAACTAAAATTTATTATAACTCAACTTTAACAATTTTGACATCCCCAAAATTTAAAAATATATAGATGCTGTAGTTACTTTACTGAAAAATAGGATAAGTCCTTATTTAATTTAATTTTCAGCTACTCAACATATTTATAACTTTTTTGGTCAGACAGAACATTTAGCTCTTGAGTTACCAGATTTCAGATGGATCGTTGATTAAACATTTGACATTCTCCCGATGTTAACCTTGAAGGAAAACGAGAGATTCTTTAGACTGCTATAAGTCACAAATTTACGGCTTCCCTATAAATTTGTTTTTCCTAGCATTTGCCTCCAAGAGTGAACTTCTTTCCGGTCTTATGGTTGATCCACAGATAAGGCAGAGATTTTTTTAGGGTTTTCCCCATACCCAATAATTAAAACTCCACGGGATAAATCCGCATGGATTCTTAAGCGGAGGGGAATTTATCGGACTAAATTAACATCAAGTTTTACCATTAATCGCATAGGCGAAAATGTCTCTTGTCTCTCCGGGTCAAACCCATTCAGGTTCCTTTTGACTTAAAGTATAGCAAACATAAATATTTGTGGCAACACCTTAAAGACTGGATAACACCCCTCGGGTTATTTCCATCAAGCCGTTAAAACTTAATGGTTTTCCACTTACCAAATTTTTACGATGAATGTTGCTAAAACTTTATCCAGCCACTCATGTTAATACTAGTAATTTTCTAGTATAAAAGCAACATTTATTAGTTTGAGCAGGATATTCTCTGGAAGGAGAAAGCAAGTATAAATTTTAACTACTTATAAACTCTAGCAAAGTCGCCCTAAAATAGCAAGACTTGAAACCAAAATTTTTGATAAAAATTTTGATTTTACTTAAAGTGAGCCAACTAGTAATCAAATAGGAAAGTTTCACACCAGATGTAGCAATCACACCCCAAAAACTCAAGCGCTTTGAAGTTGGGAGGATGTCAAAGGAGGATAACTTTGACTACTCCCGGTGACTTTAGTCCGGGAATTCTAAGTTGATACTAGGCAAAAGGATAAATCCCTATTGCTTCGTTTCTAATAATTCTGACCAATTAGCTAACCAAAGAAATATTATCTGGGGATGAGTCCAAACATCCCTACACAGTCGGCTTAAGTCTAAATCTAGCCTTCTGCTTACTTTTGTGATAAAATTACAGGCTTCATAACAAACAATCTGCATTTAGATACCAATTAATTACCACTGTTATACAAACCACGCTGTCTTGATGCAGTCGCTCATGGGGGAAACCACGGCAGTTGCTCCACTTGGGGAAACCCCAAGACCGCACTGCCTCCCCAAGACCGCGCTGCATCGCTTTATTCTTTTTCCTGTTTCGCTGCGCGACATGTTTGCGCAGCGAAACAGGAAAACGCGAAGCGTGTCCGAAGGACTTAGCTTTCCAATCATTAGCCCGTAGGGTCAGCGCTGGCGACCCTGACCTGAGTCTGAGCACCAGCGCCGAGTTTTTCAGCATAGCTAGGCAGATGGTCACCATCCAAAAATAAAGCAAGACTTGTACAACTCTCTTCATTTTATTAGAAGATAGAAAAAACAATGGTCTTAGGATAAAATCTAAAATCTAAATAAATTACAGACTCATCTGAAATTATCAATATTTGATTAGACCAAGAAACAGCTAATCTGGATACCAGAACATTCCCTTAATTCCCTCTGGGTCAGAAATAAAACCTAAGCTTCTGTAAAAATCAACAACATGAGGGTCAGCAAATAAGGTAATGTTGCTGATATCCTCACTACGAAGCTTTTTAATGATGTACTTCATCAAAGCTTTACCAAGGCCCTTGCTTTGGAAGTCAGGATGAACGACCACATCCCAGAGAGTGGCATTAAACGCATGGTCTGATGTCGCTCGAGCAAAGCCAATAAGTCTTCGCCGACTGCCTCGCATCTGCCACATAGAGACCACAAGAAAACTATGTTGAATGGCCTTTTTCACTTTACGCAATGGGCGACGAGACCAACCCACAGCATTACAAAGTTCTTCGAGTTCATAGAGGTCTATGTCTCGGTCTGTACTAAAAAAGATACGCCCATTACTTTGACTGGGCGATCGAGATGTTTGGGGAGAAGAATCACCTCCCTCAAAAGCCGTGTATCTCTCATAATCCGAACTTGGAGATTGAGATGTTGGCTCAGAACTGCTAAAGAAATTTTTCCAAAAACCCATGCATACGTGGTAATGGTACTAGAAGTTGGATGACATTATTAGATAGTATATATCCCGTTCCCTCTCTTCGATTATGGCTCCGGGTTTAAAATCATTAACATTAGAACTGCTAAAGCGCTTCAACCGAGCGTTTCCACAGTTTTACGAACAATTTGTCAGTAGCGATATTCAACTGCAAAACCTCAAATTAGCGTATCAACTGTACCGAACTAAACAAGCGGTAATCGAGTTGAAACCTGAAGGCAATAAAAGTGCCTTGCACTTTACCTACAGAAATCAGTCATTTTTGCTCAGTGATATTTTTGGAGTATTAGCTGCTTATGGACTAACAATTCACAGTCTTAGTCTGTATGGACAAATTTATCCTCCCATGCTGGTATTTATCAAATTGGTAGTATCTCGTGGGGGTAAAGCACTCACAGACAAAACCTCAGAAAATGTATGTCGGGCCATTCGCGAATCACTCGCAGGCCACTTTGAGGTAGAGGAAATGTTAGCAGTCGAATTTAATCTAGATGCTGGTTTAGAAGAAGTAGCAACAGAATTTTATGTTGACCCTGTATTCCACCTACCAGCACTATTGATTGAAGCAGATAATCAACCAGGTCTTTTTTACAAAGTCATGTATGCCATTTGGCAAGAAGACTTGCTAGTAGTTAATGCTAACTTATTAGTCTGGCGTGGGCGCACCCGTCTGATCCTTTACCTCTTAGGGCCTAATGAAAGTTTAATTCCCGAATATTTGGGCCAGAAAATTGCTGAAGGTATGCGACAAAGATTAATGGGAGAAAGATTCTAGAATTTTCATCCTTAGGCCAATCCTATCCATGGAGTTGTCAATATTCATTTTTTATTGTTCATTGTCAATTCAGGATAGGATAATAATATGGCAACTATTGATATCCAAGGGGTTCGACACACTTATGAATTGACGAACCCGACAAAATTTCCCCATGTACTGGTATTTGTCCATGGCTGGCTCCTCAGCCGTCATTACTGGCAACCTCTAATCCAAAGGTTGTCAGTAGACTACCAATGTCTTTGGTATGATTTGCGGGGATTTGGTGACTCTCCCATCTCCCCAGCTCAACAGATACCAATTTCTGGTTATAGTCCGACTGCTTATGTTAAAGCCATAGAAGTGCGATTCGTTTGACCCAAAGAAAGCTAAAAAGCTTACGGGACGGTCACTACAGCTCATTTGCTGTAAGAACTGATTACATATGAGGTGCAAGTCCTCCCTCCAAGTGCAGGAGTGAAAGCATGACCCCTACATATTTAAGTAGCAACTAAATAGGTAAAGCGGGGACAAA
>JBARXI010000076.1:0-16343 GCA_049647275.1 Microcoleaceae cyanobacterium | reverse complement strand
CTTCTAGTGTTTCAATTAAGTATGGAACGGCTGGCAAACCGATTTTGATTAGAGAAAATGTAACTCTGAGACGAACTATTTCATCCTGGTCATTTAAAGCAGCAATTAAAACGGAAATAATTGTATCGGTATCTTGATTAGTATTTTCGTTAAAATTTCCCAATGCTGAAGCAGCTTTACTTCTGATTCGCCAATCTTTGTTAGTTTTTAGTTGTTCAATATAGTTTGATATTTCTGATTCTGGAATTGTTTCTCCCCAACTTTTGCTGACTAATAGCATTGGGAAAAAACTGATAAATGTAGTTATTATCAGGGTGGATAATCGAAATGTAATCAAATTAAACATAGGATTTTACCTACTGAATTGACATATATTCAATGGTGCGTTAGACGGATTGTTAAACGATTTTTACAGCCAGTAATTGTAGTCGTCTAACACACCCTACAATATGTACTTACTTATATCAATTTCGGATAATTAATTATAATGTAGGTTGGGTTAAGCGGCAGCGCAACCCAACTGTTATAGAAACCGGGTTTGTGTAGACATCCCAAAGGAATATATAAATCTAAATTACAAACCCGGTTTCTCTCCTCGTACCCCAGTTATTTTTTAGGTGATTTAGGAATTGTTTTATCCCTATATGTCAAAGGCAAAGTTCTGTCTTTTGCCCAGTCTGGTTTTTCATTCAATGAAATTGACATTTCGCCTTCTTCAGATACTTGATAAACCCATCGATAACCAGGACAAAATGAGGATTCCATCTTGGGAAGTGAATCAGGCCATTTACCTTGTTTTGCTGCAATTTCTTTTACTTGTAAAATTTTTTGGCTGAATTCTAATTCCAGCATATATTTTGCTGCCTTAAGTTCTTGATTGAAAAATGATATTAATATCGGATTAATATTCCACCAGGCTTGATTTATGTCAGGTGTTTTTGTTGACAAACAAACATTTTGTGTAGGTAAATGTGCCAAAGCTTCCTTCCCTACATGATAGCTATCGATAGCAGAAAATCGAATGTAAGGTCTAGTCAAAAGGTCTAATCTCAAAACTAAATAAATTAATTTATCCTCTTCATACCAATCTTCCCAAAAACTAGTATCCATCTTATTATTAAATATCAGTTTAACAAAATTAAATTGCATTATATATTCACCCTCTATTGATTTTAAAACAGATTGACGATAATCATGTTCTAAGAAACGTTGCTGCCATTCAGGGGGAATATTATCTAATTTACGAATAACTCCTGCTTGATAGTTGACTATAATTAAAGCAACTAATTGACCTATTAAAGTATAACTATTAGAAAGTGATTTGTTAATTTTCCAGGAAACCTCTAGCATTTCTAAAGCTTCCCTATCTTTACCAAGGCGTGTTTTTTCCAGAATGTCTAAAGCCATAATTTTTTGAAGATTAGCTAAACCTAGAGAACTTGGAAGAGCAACGTCATAATCTGCTACAAGGAAATCCATTTGTTCCCACTGTGGAACTTGATTATTTAGAATATGGTCTTTAATAGCTGCTAGTCCATCTGTTTGTGATGCTAAATAACGTTGTAATTCTACTGGTGGGGCATCAATTTGATCATTAGGTTTAGCATTTTGAGCGTCTAGGTATTGTGTTAGCTTTTCCTGAATATTTTCAAAATCATTATTGGCTGATTTAGAAACATCAAAATCAGAGTGAGATGTGTAAGTAGCAATTTTGTAGACACCTTGATAACGGCTAACTCCAAACACACCTATTCCCATTTTTTTTGCTAATATAGCTTCAAGTTTCAAAGCAGAATCATTAGGCTCTTTGTAGGGAAATTGTTTAGCATATTCTTCTATTTCTTGTTTAATATCCTTTTCCAAATAATCAGCTAAAAGATTACCTCCGATCGTCCAGAGGGCAAAAATTCCTACAATACTAGGAAATAACCAGCGAATAAATTTAAGTCGGAAATTCATCTAAAAACCTCAGTTAGTTTCTATATTTTTAAATTAATGAGTAGAGGGAAACTGCCGTTTGCCCCTAAAGCTTTATTAAATTGGTATAACATTGGGCAAGACATCGCCATTCAATCAAGACTTAGGTTGAATTTTCGACCTCTTTTCTATCTTAATTCATCTGGATCGATACCCATTTCCCGTAACTTTTCAGCCAAAAATTCTGAACGTTTTTGTTCTTGCTTTAGGGCTTCTTTTGTTTGTTCTAAACTTTGAAAAATCTCCCCACTAGGATAATAAAGTTGTAAATTTTCCCCAGACATATCAAAGCGAATACCTAATCTCGGACTTTCCCAATTATCCATTGAGTCTATTACTTCTAAGCTTTCCTCCGACCGCAACAAACCACTTAATTCATTTTTATCCGGGTCATAAATATAGTATTCTTCGACTCCGTGGCGGTTATAAAACAACAACTTTTTATTCATTTCTTTTTGAGTATTGCTAGGAGACAATATCTCAAATACTACCTGGGGAGCAATATTATTTTCCTGCCATTGTTTATAGGAGCCTCTATCTCCTTTCGGCACTCCAAAAATTACCATCACATCAGGAGCTTGAGTAATTTTTGGATTTCCTTCGACCGGATACCACAGCAAATCTCCCGCCACAAATACCATTTCATCATTAGCAAATAACGAATCTAAATTACCGTGAATAACTGTTATCCAACGGAATTGTTTGGTATTATCTGCCATGGGTTTACCATCAGTTTCTGGATAAATAATAGTTGATTGTTTTTGAGATTCCAATTGAGAAACCATCTTACCTCCCATGAGAATTTGTACTTTTAATTATAACATTTCATATTTCATTTTTACCCAAGAATAATGAACCTGGCATCGCTTTTTTAATCCAATCTGTAATTAAGATTTGTTCGCGATCGCACAATTCAATGACTTTGAGACTACCCAAATACAACTCGCAGCGATAAGTGCTGTATCATCTTCTAAAGCGTTAATAACTGCAGAAAAATTAACAGCATCTTGGATTGCTGGAATACCGCCCTCTTGGTCAGAAGAATGAAGAATTTGAAGTTGAATTGGTTCCATTTAGTTTCCCGCTCAAATCTCTAAATTTTTCTTGTTCTTATATATCTATCTATAAAATTAAGCAATAATTAAGAGAAGTTTTCCATTAGATTAAGTATAGTTTAAGTAAAAAAAATACAAACTCCAAGCAAAATGTTATTATGTTTGAATAAGTTAAATAATGTCTCTAAATTAGAGTCAATCATAAAGATATGAAACGGCGAAATTTTATCGGTTATAGTTTACTATTTATGGCAGGTTGTAGTGCTACTTCTAAGAATAGTTCTACCAAAGAAAAAACAGTTAATAAACCAGAAAAACTACGATTTGCTGTGACGGATGTTGTTGATCCCGAAAAGTTGCAACGTGATTATGAGCCATTTCGTGCTGCTTTAGGAGAAGTATTAGCAACAACAATTGAGTTTTTTCCGGTTGAGAGTTTTGCGATGGCAGCGGCAGCTTTGCAGTTGAATCAAGTAGATTTGGTACTGGCAGGGCCTTCAGAATATGTTGTCATTAATGCTCGGACAAATGCAGTACCCGTCATTGCGGTGACTCGCCCCAATTACCGTTCTGTTATTGCAGTGCTTGCTGGTAGCTTGATTAAATCTGTGGCCCAACTGCAAGGTAAAACTATCGCAATGTCAGATATCGGTTCCACAAGTGGTCATCTGGGGCCTACTAAACTTTTGATAGAGGCAGGATTAAATCCTAGGTCTGATGTAAATATTCTGATGTTGGGAGATGATGGCAGTTGGGCAGATTTTAAACAAGGAAAGGTTGATGCGTGGGGAGGGTCTGCTATAGATTATGAATATTTTCTCAAAACAGAGGGTGCATCGGAAAGTGATTTTCCTTTAATTGCTAAAAGTGCTTTGCTGCCTAGCGATGTGATTATTGCTAGTAGTAATTTAGATGCTAAAGTTGTTGAAGAATACAAAACTCGTATTGTTAATAGTCAAGATAAATTAATTTCAGCTTTAGTCAAGGGAGAATCTACAAATAAGTATAAAGGTTCTCAAATTGTGCCTGCTACTGATAGTGATTATAATCTGATTCGTGAGGTGTATCAGGCCATTGGAGAGGGCGATCTTTTATAAGTTTTACCACAAAATTTGAGAATTAAATTGGTCGGTTTTTAACTTATTGAGTGAAATTAATTTATTCAATAGAAATATAGAAATATAGCAGTCAGAATTTTTTTTGTAGAAAATATCTACTGAATTAGGGAATAGTATTCTCCTGCTCTGCGTTTTGTCAAGGTAAAGATAGAGGACGTAGGTACAATTTTCAGACTTTTTATCTTTTATCTATGTTGTTGGGACTTTTGTCCAAATTATTTAGGAGCGCTATCATTTTCAAATCTAGCAAGTTTAATTAGTAAGTTGAAATTTCACAAGTTTGAGGATGAATAGATGAACAAATATCAAAGTCAGGTGAAGTTAAAAAAAAGAGATAGTAATCATATTTATTTGAAGTCATCTGAAGACTCTAAATCTAGCAAATCTAGAAAAATTAATGACTCTATAGTAAGTAAAATGTCACCAAAACAGAAAAAAAATCTTTTTAAACTGGTGAATGCTATTCAGAAAAAATTGCGGTTAAATAGAGTAGGTGAACTATTAAATTCTTTAAGTATAGCTAAAAAATTTAGTTATAGCTATGTCGCCGCAATAAGTGTTGCTGTAGTTGGAATTGCCATAGGTTTAGTCATTGCAGAATATTATGAAAAGCAGGCGCTCCAAAAACTATATTTTGCAGATAAACAAAGCCACCTGCTTAATGATTTGGAAAAAACTGTATTAGGAATGCGCTCCCATCCCCAAAATTTGATTCCAGCATTAACCAAACAGATTTGGTTTGATTTTGAGAAGGCAAAATTTGAAGGATATGTCAATAAAGTCAAGGAGAATATAGAAGAGCTTTCTATTTTGATAGATAACCATTCTGATGATTTAGCGATAGATACCGCCGAATATAAGCAACTATTAAAATCCTATAAAACGGCAACAAATTCATACGCTAATTATATTCGTTATCTCTGGCAGACAGTTGACCCTCCCAACTTAAAGCCAGATCAAATTCCCCAAGCTCAACAAATGATAGTTGCTTCTTTAAGTGAAAATAGAGCTATTAAAATAGATATTCAGTTAGATCGTCTTGCTGAAAAACTAGCTTCTATTGTGAAAGTAGCAGAAGTTCAAGATATCGAGGCTCTTTCTAGTTTAAATACAGCAACTAAATTGCAATTACAAATTATTCTGATTAGTATTTTAGTTTCTGTTGGGGTGGCAACATTTTTAGTTATCTATATAAGCAGGGTAATTACTAACCCTTTAAAACAACTTACTGAAGTTGCGAAAAAAGTTACTGAAGAATCTAATTTTACTCTACAAGCCGATGTTAAAACAAAAGACGAAGTTGGGTTATTAGCCATTTCTTTAAATCAGCTTATTCTCTGGGTAGGAGAATACACTCATCAGTTAGAAATAGCCCATCAAACTTTGGAAACCAGGGTAGAGGAACGCACTAGTGAACTTACTAAAACACTTAAACAACTTCAACAAACCCAAAGCAAACTGATTCAAACAGAAAAAATGTCTAGTTTAGGGCAGATGGTAGGTGGAATTGCCCATGAAATTAATAATCCCATCAGCTTCATTTATGGCAATACTGAATATGCAAAAGAATATGCTAGTGATTTGTTAGAGCTAGTACATTTATATCAGCAGCATTATCCTCATCCCCACTTAGAAATTCAAAATTATATTGAAGAAATTGAACTAGATTTTTTAGCAGAAGATTTTTTTAAAGTTTTATCTTCAATGAAGACTGGAGCAGAAAGGGTTCAGAAAATTGTTCAATCTTTAAGAAATTTTTCTCGCCTTGACGAGTCAGAAATTAAACTTGTGAATATTAACGAAGGGGTTGAAAATACTCTGATGGTTTTTAATTATAAGTTGAACAATATTAAATTAATTAAAAACTATAGAAATTCATCTTTGATTGAATGCTATCCAGCTCACATCAACCAAGTTTTTTGGAATATTATTGCTAATGCGATTGATGCTCTAAATGAAATATACTCTCAATCTAAATATGGTCAACTAGATTTTGAACCAACTCTCAAAATTGATACAGAACAAATAGATAAAAATAATATGAAGGTAAGTTTTTGGAATAATGGTCCGGTAATACCATCGGAGATTGTGGGAAAACTATTTGACCCATTTTTTACAACAAAAACTGTCGGTAAAGGTACAGGTTTAGGATTAACAAATTGCTATCAGATTATTCAAAAACATGGTGGTCAAATTGAAGTAACTTCTAATTCTGACTATGGTACAGAATTTGCGGTTATTTTACCTATGAAAATGTCTAACCAGACTATAGAGAACAGAACTTTTGCAGCCTGTCCAGATTCATAAAAATATTTCTCCTAATGTAGATGCACAGAAATAAATATAATATACTTTGTCATTGCGAGGAACCTTTGCGAAGCATTCCGCAAATGTCGTTCCGACTCACTTTGGACATTTTATATTTAATTACACTTAGCTACTTATTAAGTTAGTTTTTCCCAGAAAAAGTTTGTTTATTTGTCATCATCAATATATTCTTTACTGCAGCTTAACCTAAGCTTACTAAAAATTTAACTCATGTGTGTTATATATTTAAATAGTAAGTAAATAATAGTACGTAAATTTTAACGATTAACTAATCATATTTACTTGACTTTTATTTATTTTAAACTTTGTCAGAACCTCAAAGTAATGATTGAAAAAGGTTAAGTAGGGTTTGCTGAATAACTGTTTTTGTGGAGGGTATGAGTTCAGGAGTCAGGTAGGGGAGCCGTTGGATTGGCAACGTACAGGAGAAACGTGGAAGAAAGAGGACTTAGGAGGAAGAATAGTAGATGTGATTTTTCCGCCCTTATCTGCTAAACTAGATGAGTATTTTGAGCAATTCGATCTGAAAAGCTTCCACTTTTTTCCCATAAAAAAGGCTCTTTGGATTGATATGTAAATCCTTTTAGACAGCGGTCGGCAATCCCTAAGTATCTACTGGGGTAAAACTAAAGTTATTTTTATATTTTTATCAGAAAATGCTATATATCAAATCTAAAGTTTCTAAATTTCGACAAGTTTCAATTAATAGAACTTGCGATCGAACATTCTCTGTGGCTATTAGAAAACCAGTCTATGGCCATAATTACTATACCAGTTCTCTAGATATGTCTTCTCCGAGGATACTTTCCCCCATCAAAAATGTTAAGCTAAACAACGATATCTGAAATTTTCCACTGGCAAAATCCTACACTTTATACCATGCCGAAAATTCTTCTAGGGGGCAGGTTTAACAATTGTATAAGTAGTTGAAAAAATTAAATCTGAAATCCCTATCTAGCCTAGATACTAATATATCTAAGTTTGTCAATAATTCTGTCCGATTAGTTAGCACTACGCATTCAGGGCGCGGATATTCCTCTGTTCCCTATTAATTAAATATTGCCATAAAAACTTGCCATAAAAACTTGTCATAAAAACTTGTCATAAACACTTGCCATAAATACAAAAAATATAGGGGCGATCGCACATCAGAAATCAAGAATGTGGATGCCCCCTGTTTAGTTTAGTAATAACGTTCAATTAATTGTTATCCTCCCAAACCTAAAACATTCTGTAATAGCATTTGGTCTTCCCCCTTGACTTGAAAGCGACCATTTTCAATATCTCTAATCCAACTCTGACTTTTCCCGATCATAGTTGCCAACTGTCTCTGACTCAACTGTTGACTTTTCCTCGCAGTCATCACCTGTTCCCCACAAATAGCTGAAGCCGACAATTTTTTTGTTCTTTTTCGCTTAGTGGTATAGCGAAGTTTCTGTTTTTCAAAATCAGCTAGATGCCGATCCCATTCTTGGGGTAGCTGAAACCATAAGATACGAGCATTCATTAACATTTTCCACTTGCCTCTAGGTCCATGATCTGTTAGTCTCTGGTTATTGCTACCATCATTAATCCAGAAATCTAAAGCTTCATCACCATCATCAGGTAGAGCTGCTAACTTTGCCCACATTGGCTGAATTTCCTGGGGATAAGTTACAGGGTCAAATTCGGGTTTGAGTCCATAATGACTGAGAACTTCTAAGTCACTTTCAAAAGTGCGTAGCAGTCGCTTCCGGTCATCCCTACAGGAAGAAGCTTGCATGACTTTTTCTTCACCATAAGCTACTCGCATTAAAGTGGGTACAGTCAGTCGTTGTTCCCTACCCATTTTGGTCTTAAACAATAGCCACAACAACATCCGAGCAGTTCCTTCATGTTGCTGCCAGATACTCATCACTGCACTTAGTATTGATTGGGGCAAAATGCCATATTGATAAAATGCGGTGCGCTGTTTGCAAGCTTCCCTGTTGAGGAAATACTTAGCCCAGATACCAGCTCTAACTCTAAAAGTGAGACCGACAAGATGTTTGCATCCTGTGGAGTCTTCTGAGAAGTGATGCTCAATTTCTAGCATATGCCACAATCTACTTTCTGGCACTGAGAACGCATTGATTTTACCTTGTTGAGGCCAATCAATATTGGTAGTAATTTTGCATGGTTGTTGAGCTAGGTCTTTGATTAGAGAGAGCTTAGTTGCTCTACTCAAGTCTTTGCGTTTTTCTAGCCCTAAGTATTTTTCTATTTGGCGATCGCTGATGATAAATTCTTGCTCCCATGGTTTATCTAAGACTGTTGCATGGGCTGCATAAATTAGATGCAGACAAGCTGCCCTAATATCCATTGCTTGAATATTTGCAAGATCTATGATATCATTTTGACTTGTTGATTTTGATAAAGGCTCCAAATTATTGGTCATGCCAAAACTGATTGAACCCTGGCCTTGTTTAATCGAACGTTGATATCTTAATTGACCTTCTGCGTTCACTTCCCAAGGCAGCGATCCTCTTTGTGTGAGAATGTTGCAAGCTTCCCAGATTACTATAGAAGAGGCAAAAGGGCTATGCTTGCCGTCTGGAAATAAATCAGAACTTGGGGGTGTTCTATTAGTAGCCTTATATCGACCTTTTTTAGCATTGGTCGGAATAGGGCTACTAATAGAACAGTTAACTACACACTGAGGTTGTTCGTAATAACCTTCACAACTATTACAGAGATCGGGATTAATGGAGTATTCTTCATTCTCAACTGTAATTGCACCTGTTGGGCACTGGATTTGTGGTCCGCAGGTGGTACATCTGGTACAGTTTTCCGTCATTTTGTGAGTCATAACTCGTCCATATTATTGCTGTTGAGCAGTTTGATGTTATTCATTCTGCTTGTCATCTGAAATTGTTGCTGGAAACTCCCGTTAAATCAAAGATTATAATGGTTATCGGAAAGCAACCAGCAAATAAATTACTTTCCTGAGAATCCAGAACAAAGACTAAATTTTTATTCGTAATTTGAGACATAAAAAGCTGATATTGCTCGGCCAAAGTTCAACTGGCCAGTGTTATCTAAGTTGGTATTTTGGTAGCCACACTTCCAATACTCAAATAGGGGGATGTTTAATAACTACCGATAGAGCAACAGACTGTTGAAGCATCTGAGGGTATCTTGGCTTAAATAAGCGAGTACGCAAGATACTTAGGCTGGTCAACTATGAACTTCCGAGAAAGCTGCCACTATATTTCTAAGTAAGAATTCACGATGAGTTTTTTACATTTATTGATTTAGCTCGCTATCGTAATGAAATAGTAATGTCCTGATTGCTGTATAACTCACTATCTATACTATCGATCGTATCAAGTTAAAATCTCAAATCTTTTGCTTGTTGACTTAAGTATTTTGACTTAATTCATATTTTAACTTTGTAATAAAAATAAATATTTCATAAATTTTCGATCCCATCTGTTCCTGATAAGCAAATTAATATTGTTTTTAGATTTAGTATAGAATTATTAAAATATGTTTCTAGCAATAAAAACTCACGTACATTTAACTTGCAATCATTGTTAGTTAACAACAAAATAACTTATTAAAAGAAATAAAGAATAAGGGTAAATACCAAACAATACGGTTAAAGCACTATTTATAGGCACTTTATCCCTTACTTATAATTTCATATTGTATTATTGATATGCTTCTGCAACCCTGACCTCAAGTTTTTTTTCGGAGGAAATTACTTTGTCGCCAAGTTGTATTTTCGTCCTAGAAAGGCAAATGTTTTTTTGTTTGAGTATTCTCCTAACTTGAGTACCGCTCAGTTGAATTCCTGTCTGTTTAGCAAGATAAGTTGCTAGACGTTCTCCACTCCAGTTTGCACAATCAAAACCTAAGTGATAAGGGTTTTTTTTCGTAACTTCCATCAATAGCTGAATATATTCCTCTGTGGCTTTACGAAAATTACCATTTTCTCGCCGATCTCGTAAGCTATCAAGATTATCTGCGTCTCCATGAGCACACCAATAAGCAACTGTTCGATAAGAACAACCAACAAACTCGGAAATCTCTGAATAGGTTTTTCCGTCATTTAATAGGAGTAACATTAATACTCGTTCTCGGAAATGAGAACAACTACCTTCTCGTAAAGCTTTCTGCAGTCTTTTCTGCTGCATGGAACTGAGAAAATTTTTAGCAGGCATAACAGCCACCTCAGTTTAACAACTCAACTTGTGCAACTTAGCCGCACAGTATCTATATCCGCTTCTCGATACCCTCGATAGGAGAATATGACCCAAGCTTCGCCCTTAGGCGAAACCTTGCCAGTTGCACTATGCTGCGCTACACTGGAAGCAGATATAAATAGATTATCTGTGTCTAGTTAATTAATGGTTTTGACACTCCACGGGATAAATCCGCGTGGATTCTTAAGAGGAAAAAATTTGACGTGGCTTTAGCCAGTCAAATTTTACCCTTAATGGCATAGCCAAAGATGCCTCTAATCTGTCCGGGGTAAACCCATTCAGGTTACTTATGATTTCTCTAAGAAAGGATTAACAACAGGATTGAACCTAGCCCCCGCTTTTGACGATTAATTTGGCCAAAATATGAGATATAGAATTATCGGGACATAGGTTTGTCTTCAACCTGTTGGATACTAACCACTAACAAAAGCATATCGTTTTGTCACCGACTAACCTGTAAAAAAGGTGACAGTTTCTACAGCGATCGCTCGATCGTTGTAGAAAGTTATAAAATTTTGGGCGTTGCTGATTTTAGCTATGAAACTCGTGATTGAGATAAATTAAGAGTCAGGAGTCAGGACAAATCATATCTAATTCCCACCCAAAGTTGCGGAAAAAAAGCTCCTTTCTACCTCCCGACTCCCGACTCCCGACTCCCGACTCCCGACTCCCGAATCCCGACTCCCGACTCCCGACTCCCGACTCCCGACTCCCGACTCCCGACTCCCGACTCCCGACTCCCGACTCCCGACTCCCGACTCCCGACTCCCGAATCCCGAATCCCGAATCCCGAATCCCGAATCCCGAATCCCGAATCCCGAATCCCGAATCCCGAATCCTGTAAGATCATACCGTTATTCAGCAATACCAAATTTTGTAGAAGTACACGATCGGGACTTACGCAATACAACGTATTTTTCTCATTGCCTTAGCCTCATAGTTTGCGGAGCAGTCCGCACCGATAGCAATCTCAAGCCACTTCGGAATGCGTCTCTCATGGCTAAGTCCTGATTATATTATAAATAATTTTTAACTATGGCAGATTTGAAGATTAATACAGGGTAGTCCTAAATATATTCAGGGTAGAAGAGATATTGTTGTATTTTACCCAGGACTTACGTTAAATGCTATATTATCGGCTAGCTGTGGTGTAAGATAGATTACAATCAACCCTACTGGTAGATTTGCTACATAAGTTCTATTACCAATAGATCGAATAATTTCGCTTACCATTAGTCTACAAAATTTGCAGGAATACGAATATCTCACTTTAATCGTATCATTAAAGTGAGTTTCATTCAAACTAATTCTTAAGAAAAAGTAATCCTATCCACACCATTATTTACTAAAAATTCACTGAAAAAATTGAAAGACAAATATCTGTATCTGACTATATTTATAGTCAATCAATTAAAGGTGTTCTAATTGTATCTTGTATGAGATAATTTATCTAGAGCGTTTCCAATTTTATCCAATTATTTAGTTTCAGTTGTTAGCCTTCTGTACTTCAATTTTTTTTGAAGACTATTCAGTAATAAGTAGCTTTGGAAGAGGTAGAGCCATAATACCCCTACCTCTTGGTAAATAAAGTCGCTTCTTTCTGTTCTCAAATTACCAAAGTTGATAAATAATTTTTAGGCAAGTAGGCAAGTTTGTAATGTTGTCTGTATAACAAAACTGTACAAGTGACGATGTTAGACTTTAAACATCACGAGCAAGTAAGGCAGTTCAGGCTGTTAGCAAACAGCTTCACTAATAAACCTGAATCTGATGCCCCACAAACTTCTATGTCAATGTTTCTAAGTTGATGCTTTCGCAACCTCACACAGCAGCATGAGTGAAGCATTTCTTACCACAAATGTTGGCACAAGCTTCACATCCAATGCAGTCATCTGCATCAGCAATAGTCATTATTTTTCTTAGTACTTCATCATCATCATCTTCGTCATCTACAAATTCTCCATGTTCATTGATGGGTTTAAGTTCTAGAACATTTCTATGACAAACTTTAAAGCAACGACCGCATCCTAGGCATTTATTCATGTCAATAGATTCGACATACTTAGGAGTCCAAGCTGTACCACCTTTAGTTAAAGCTGTTAATGTTGCCATCGGTTCTTCTCCTTTATTGGTAGACTAAATGTTTTGTGTTGCATCTTTTTATATAGTAACTCTTTGGCTTTCTAAAACAGTATGTTATTATACTTTTTTGAGCTTTTTAGAAATATTTATTCTAGCTTTTTTTCGCTAGTTTAGTTATTAATAATAATTGGCAACTACGGCAAAAAAAATATGCTTTTATATCTCTAAAAATTGACAAAAAACTGATATTGTTTTTAGTTATTTTTACTCAGTACTACATATGTAATAAGAGTCCTCAATAATTTTTCAACATCCACAGATAGATAAAAACATTGAATAATTTATCTTGTATATAAAGCAAATTTAAAATATTTGTAAGTTAGGTTGAGGTAACGTAGCTTGCTTCCCCGTAGGGGTAATTCAATATAAGTATTTGTAGATTGGGTTTAACTTTGTTCTTCTTAGAAAAGTTGCTCCATTTGAGGGAACCCCTAGACCGTTCTTTTACGCGACTCAACCTACTTAATTAAGCATAATAGAGTTATAGAGTTATAGCACTACGCAAATAGGGCGCGGACATTTATAAATGCTCTTTGCGGAGCATTTTCTCCAGAAAAACTCACTCAGGGATTACTTCTGTAGGGGTAATTCTTCTGTAGGGGTAATTCATGAATTACCCCTACTGTAGGGGTAATTGATGTTTGCGGAGCATTCCTTCAGAAATTACCCCTACTGATTTCTGACTTGCGCGTAGCGCTATTTTCAAGGGGATAAAAAAGAAAATTCCCAATTTTCAAGCCTCCCTATTGCAGGAGGCTAACTGATAACGCAGTTCCTCCGCAGGAGGCTAACTGAAATGACTGTGTAGTTAATCTAACAGAAAACCAAATAATAAAATATCTTGTGAAACCCACCGAGAGAGAAACAAAGATAGTGTATCTCAATTTCTCTCCCACTCCTCTAATATCTTAATAATACAAGCTAATTATCAGTTTTTTTAGGCATAAATAGGGATTAATATCTCAAAGACTGTACCGCCATTATTATTATTTCTGCATTTCAGCTCACCACGATGTTTTTCGACAACAATTTGGTGAGATATTGACAATCCTAAACCTGTACCTTTACCAACAGGTTTTGTGGTAAAAAATGGGTCAAACATTCTTTGTTGAACTAATGGATCGATGCCCGGTCCATTATCTGAAATAGAAATTTTGAGTAAATCTCTACTTACTTGCTCTGTTAATTCTTTTTTTACTTCCGTTTTAATTGTGATTACTCCCGGTATTTCTTGTCCATCCAAAGCATCAATTGCATTAGCAATAAGATTCATAAAAACTTGATTCAACTGACCAGCAGAACACTCAATTTTTGGCAGTTCGCCATATTCTTTAATAATGGTAATTGCTTGCTTTTTTTCTACGGGTTTCAGCCGATGTTGGAGAATCAATAAAGTGCTGTCAATACCAGAATGAATATCTACCTTTTTCATCTCCGACTCATCTAAACGAGAGAAGTTACGCAGGGATAAAACCAACTCTCGAATGCGATTAGCACCCATATTCATAGAGTCAAGTATTTTAGGCAAATCTTCTATCAAAAAATCTACTTCACAGTGTTCTGCAAAATCTTGAATTTCTGGCACTGGATCTTGATAATGCTGTCGATATAATTGCAGCAGCTTGACTATATCTCTAGTATAATTATTAGTATGGAGAATATTACCGTAAATAAAGGTAATCGGATTATTAATTTCATGGGCAATACCAGCAACCATTTGACCCAAGCTAGACATTTTTTCCGCTTGCACTAATTGAGCCTGGGTATTTTGCAATTCTTTTAAAGTTTTTTCTAATTGCAATGCGCGTTCTCGTTCTCGTTTTTCCGATCGTGTTAATGCAATTTCTGCCTGTTTACGTTCTGTGATATCGCGGATAATTCCTAACACTTCATCCGCGCAACTCTTGACATAACGAGCTTCGTAATGATATATATTATTATTAATATTGATAGCATATTCACCAGCTTGTATCTCACCAGTTTCTAGGGTAAGTTTCAAATCATGTCGCGTCTGAACAGCCAAATCTTTGGGAAATACTTCTTCTATAGTTTTCCCCAATACTTCTAATTCCTGTGGCGCATTTCGATCGTCTTTGGCAGGAAAGTAGTCGAGAAAGACTCCCTCTGAGTTCAGATGGAAAATTAAGTCAGGAATGGCATTCAAGAGGCTTTGATTTCGTTCTTGACTTTCTTGTAATGCTTCTTCGACTCGCTTGCGTTCAGTGATATCAAATCTAATCGCTAAGTATTGATACGGTTGGCCAGTATCGTCTAAAAAAGGTACAATAGTAGTATTAACCCAATACTCACTGCCATCCTTAGCTCTATTTTTAACTTCCCCTCTCCAAACCTTACCAGATTTAATAGTAGACCACAAATCTCTAAAAAACTCCTTAGAATGATAACCGGAGTTAAGCACACGGTGATTTTTTCCTAGTAGCTCTTCCCTAGTATATTGGGAGATTTCATAGACTTTATCATTCACATATTGAATAATACCTCTATGGTCTGTAATAGCAACGATCGCTGCTTGATCGATAGCAAATTTAATGTCTGATAACTCTTTGAGAGTGTTCCGCAATATTGCTTCGATCGCACGACGTTCTGCTACTGCTCTACCATAGTTGGTTAGAGTTTGTTTCTCATGATTTTTTTCAATCAAAGTGGCCACCATCTGGTTGACCTCATAATAGTCATAATGAGATTGGGTCAGAACTTGATTAGCTTCCATAGCCCTCAGTTACTCCTAATTTAATTAATTTTTTTTATGCACCTGGTGAATACTTTAGCTTAACTTTTGGTTAAGAACTTTTTGTAGCTGTGGAATTCTGAACCCTTAGATACAAAGCCTATTCTTTGGCAATTTAATTTTGCTGAATACCTGATAGTAACTAAAACTTATGAGATTATTATCTTATTTTAATAGTATATAATTTCTCAAGTTTTCAGTTTAGTTACATTAATCACCAATTTCTCAATATTTAAGTAAATATTTATTTCTAATCGTTAAGATTATTTTATATAAGTATGAAGATTTAATGCAGTTATTCTTGATACAAACAATGACTTGTCTTGGGTTGGTCTATATCGATACTACAAAAGTTGATGCTTTCTTAGGAGCAAAGATTGATTGAAGAAGGCAGCTATGCTGCGGGAGCTGTTAGCTCCCCATGACATTAGCGTAGCTCCGACCCAGGAGGCACCGAAAGGTAAAATTGCATGGGGATAGTCTCCGACACGCCACGCACGTGTCTTATAACCCCAAGTAATTTTAACCACCGCTCGTGAGGTGTGGGATATTAAACCCGTGACAGAAAAGATAAATACCCTAAATTATGGAAGTAGTGATATGGCGGTGTAACTCTATTCAGCAGGACTTACGCATTAGGAAGGAGTTTTGGGCGTTTGAGATTGCTTCTCTAGCGCTCGCAATGACAGAATTACCTTTTTTTGCGTAAGTCCTATTCAAGTAATATAAAGCTTTTCTTGATTTTCCC
>JBARXI010000075.1:0-1815 GCA_049647275.1 Microcoleaceae cyanobacterium | reverse complement strand
ATAGCAATCCTATTTCAGTTATAAATTTTTGGTGGTGGTAGGTGGTAGGTGTTAGGTATTAGGTGGTAGGTAGAAGACAAAATAAATACATCTAAATTTTTCACAAATCATTTAGGATTGCTATAGTTACATTTAATATACACAAAGGGACAAACAATTTAATTTAATTTAATGAGTAACTTTTGTCATAGGTAAAATTCAATGAAGTTTCAATATTTTATAATTACTGGGGTCACGGGATTGATTGGCCAACATATTTTGTACGATTTACTCAGGAAATATTTAAAGGAAGAAATCTTGAGCAAAATCATTGTCTCGAGCGGGTTGGTTTCAGCAACTATGAAATTATTTCGAGAGTACCAAAATAATTAAATAAGTTAGATAAGTCTTACTATCTATCGTTTTTTTGACATTACCCTGAGTATTTACACTTTTTATCAATACTACTTTAATGTTTCAAGTTTGCGTCGGATGATGTCTGAGATACAGGAACCAAATGTTGAGGAAAATTTTGCTAAAATTATAGAATACGCAAATCAAATAAATTTTCAAAATCTAGAAATTTAGAAGAGTTTGCTTGATTAGTTTTTAGTCCATAAGTCTCAAGCTAATCAACTATAAAAAAAAATCAACTTTGAAATCTTTAAATTACAGCTATGTTCTTAAAAAAATGGATTAATTGGCAGCGATACTATGAACAAGGAACGATAATTTATCTGGTCTTACTCTGCTGGTTTTTGTATTTACTTGTAGTTCCATATATTTACAGTATCAACAAAGTATTTGGTATTGTATTTGTTTTATTTCCTGGGGTGTATTTATTGTCATTGATTGCTTTGTTTATGCATGAGTCCTGGCATGGGTATTTTCAGGGGATTCCTAATCGAACTTTGTTCTTCATCCTGTCCTGGATAGTTTTCACCGATCCACAAATCTTCGACTTAGTACATCCAAGTCACCATAATAAGGTCAATACTTATGAAGATTTAGAGTTTCATCCTTTTGGAAAAATTAACAATAAGATATATCGTGTAATTTATAATTGTATGCAGATTCTCTTCGGTAGTCTTTTTCTCCTGGTTATGAGTGGTATTCGCTTGTCAATTTCACCCAAAACAACCAGACATTATCGTTTTGATTTGTTGATAATTTCTGTGGTCATTTGGTTGGTAATTTTGTGTGGATTTGGCTATGCTTCATCTCTTGTCTTTCAGGTGTCTTTACCTGCAATACCAATCCCATACTTATTGACTATTTGGTTCACGTCTTTTATTGTTCACCATAACGAATTAATTGAGCATGGTAATTTGATTGTTGAAGGAAATTGGAAAGTCAGGAACAGTCAAACTCGTAACTTACAAACTCATGGGATTTTAGAAAAGTTATTTCTGATTTTAATACATCAGGACTGTCGAGAACATCTGCTACATCATACTAGCGCAAAGAGTTATAATCGACCTTTTGTGGAAAAATATACAATGCCAGAGAATGCAGTTTATATTTCTATGACAGAATACATAGGTATTTTGAAACGAATGGTGTTAGGAGAGGAAAGCGTTGTTCAACTGAGCAAATCTACTATCGGCGTTAATGAATCTGGGGATGAAAATTAATAACTGGCTAATTCAGGAACTTAAGCAACAATAGGTTTCATTTTGATCGATTGATTCGTTATTGATAGTTTACCTTTACCGAAGAAATAAGGTCTAAAGCCTCCCCTTTTAAGGGGATAAAAAAAGCGGTCGAGAGATGGCGAGGTCTCCTCGCCATATCTAATCGACCAAGACAAGAGCATATTCCTTATGTCAAGCCTCT
>JBARXI010000074.1:0-1849 GCA_049647275.1 Microcoleaceae cyanobacterium | reverse complement strand
TCGGTATATAGACAGTTTTAGTTTTTTCCTGCAAACCTATTATCTAGACAATATGTTGAAAATTGTCATCGTGAGGGGAAGAAAAGTGAGTTTTTATCTATAAAAATAGCGCCCTTCAATATGTTGAAAATTGTCATCGTGAGGGGAAGAAAAGTGAGTTTTTATCTGTAAAAATAACCCTCCCGAAGCAATCTCTGTAATTTGACTTTTATCAACTTTTATCAGTTCAGTTGTAGATTGCAACGCCACTCTAAAACTTGGAAAATGGAGAAATTATTATGTTAGAAGTCGGTTGGTTTAGTACCAAATTGTTACTTAAAGGTAAATTGTTACGAAATCCACTTTATTTTATCAGACAAATAGCTATAGCTACTTCCTTTGGGGCTTTATTACTAATAGTTATGGCACAAGTGGGAACAACATTATTATTACCAATTATTATTTCTAGTTTAGCTACTGGAATTTCTATGCCATTTCTGCTGAAAGACCTAAAGTTGCAATAGGAAGAAAATAACAAAAAATGACTCAAGCCAAACTTCCCTTGCAAGAGCCTGTGAGCCTAGAATCTTTGGTATCTGAAATTACCCACTTTGAACAGGCGATCGCCCACTGGGATGAAAATCAAAAGTTAGTGGTCGAGGGGTTGAAAAATGCGATAGAAGCTTTACACAAAGAAGCTTTAACTCGTTTAATTCGTAGTGTGAAACAGGAGTCTATGCCTGCTTTGCGTCAAGCGGTGCAAGATGAAGTAGTTTATAGTCTGCTGCGCTACCACGAATTAATTAAACCGCCCACGCCACCTTTGGAAATTCGGATTCAGGAAGCATTAGATGAAGTTCGCCCAGGTTTGCAAAGCCATAATGGTAATGTGGAATTGGTTGCCATTAAACTACCCGATACTGTGGAAGTAAAATTGGTAGGAAACTGTAGTAACTGCCCGGCTTCAACTTTAACCATGAAAGAGGGAGTTGAACAGGCAATTAAAACTTACTGCCCAGAAATCAAGAATGTGATTTCTGTCAATTCCCCAGTTAGTGGGAAAGTAACTAAATCTATTATTAGTAGTCCCTTTGCTGCGGAAGAAGATACCGGGTTGGTAGCTTTGGCAAATATTGACCAGATACCCGAGGGGGATATTTTGGCTGTCGATCTCGATGGGTTGAAATTGATTTTGACTCGTGTGGATGATGATGTCATTGCCTATCGTAACAGTTGTAGTCATTTAGCTAAACCATTAGATAAAGGAGAGGTAATAGAGGGTATTCTCTCCTGCCCATTTCACAATTTTAAGTATCACTTAGCAACTGGGGAATGTCTCACAGCTCCTGAAATGAGTTTGCAACAGTATCCGGTGACCAGGAAAGGCGATCGGATTTTAATTAGATGTTAGGTTTGAGGTGATTCTGGAAAATTTTCCTAACAAATCTCTTCCGGAGTCACCTCCTGCTGACTCCTCCCCTCCCTAGTTATACCATTTCTCGATATTAATGGGATATTTGATTGCTATTTTCCCATCTAGACATCTGCGCCTTACTCCACTTTCCCCTAACCCCATCCCAAGGATACAAACCCAAACTTTTTCACAAATGGTATAACTCACTGAAGCTAGCCTCAGACAAAATGATAGATTGTGGGGTTAAACCCCTAACTACAACGTTGGGGTTTATATATCGCTAGATTAATACCATTTCTCGATATTAATGGGATATTTGATTGCTATTTTCTCATCTAGACATCTGCGCCTCACTCCACTTTCCCCTAACCCCATCCCAAGGATACAAACCCAAACTTTTTCACAAATGGTATAACTCACTGAAGCTAGCCTCAGACAAAATAATAGATTGTGGGG
>JBARXI010000073.1:0-4452 GCA_049647275.1 Microcoleaceae cyanobacterium | reverse complement strand
ATTAATTGTGGAGACAGCTAAGATGATAGGGCAGGCATTAGATTTAGACGACATAAAAAAAATTAGTAGCCCGAAGCAAATAGTGGCTTTATTTGAAAAACTTGGTTATAATTTTCAAGTCGAAAACTTAGATATTAAACAACTAGAATTACCTACTCAATTAGATGATTCTATCTACGACGCTTACAGAATTTATGACGAGCAAAAAGATGATTTACAAGTATTATTGTTTGAGTTTCGACCGGAAGATTTTATAAAAAACTATAAAATTCACGACCGAATGATAACTATCGCTGAGAGTCTCTACAAAATCACAGATAACTTTTTACTGGTTGGTACGAAAAATTATCATCAGTTAGTAGTAGTTATTCCGGAAAAAACATCTAATACATTAGAAAAGAAAAATATTAAAGCTAAATGGTGGTTAATTGACTGTGAAAGCCCTAATTATTATGATACTTACTGGCTAGAAAACGCAGTTCATACTAAATCAAAATATCATAAAACATTTATAAATCACTATGATAATAAACCAGAGTATGACCCAGATGAAGAGCCACCAACAGCAACATTTACAGAAGATTCTATTCGCTTTTATCAACAAGAAATTAACAAAATTTCCCGCTTGCGTGCTGAGGAAGAAACTCATTTAGCCAGTCAAATTGAAGAATTATTAGAATTAGAAAGAGCCTGGGAAATACTAGAGAAAAAACTACAGCGACAAGCCAATGAAGCCGAATGGGCCGCAGAATTAAAAATCACTGTATCAGAATTGCGTGCTCGGCTCCAACAAGGCAGACGAGCCAAAAATAAAATGGTGACAGCTAACCTGCGACTGGTAATATCAATTGCCAAACGATATCAAGGTCGTGGATTAGACTTTCAAGACTTAATTCAAGAAGGCAGTTTAGGGCTTATTCGTGCCACAGAAAAATTTGATCGCACCAAAGGCTATAAATTTTCTACTTACGGTATTTGGTGGATTCGACAAGCTATTACTAGGGCTATTTGTGACTATTCTCGCATGATTCGGTTGCCAGTTTACCTCTATGAAACTGTTTCCCAAATCAAGAAAACAGTGAAAGAAATGTCAATGGAATATTGCCCTCTAACTACAGAGGAGATCGCTACACGGATGGAGATGACAACCGAGAAGTTACGATTTATTGTCGAATGTGCTCAACCAGCTTTATCTTTAGACTCCCCCATCAACAAAGGAAAAAATACCATCTATAAACAAGAGATAGAATATGAAGGGCAAACACCAGCAGAATATACCTTTGAAAATTGTCTGAAAGAGGATTTAGAAACTGTGCTGAAAACTTTAACTGAACGAGAAAAAAATGTCTTGCGGATGCGGTTTGGCTTGGATGATGGTCAGGAAAAAACTCTTAAAGAAATTGGTGATACATTTAATTTAACGCGGGAAAGAATTCGGCAAATAGAGGTTAAGGCTTTGAAGAAATTGGAAGACCCGAAACGTCACCGTATTCTGAGAGGATATATTCATTAGAAAATGATGTGGTGTCGGCACTGCAACACCAGTATTATGACTATTTTTTATCTAGATAGTTATTAGTTTGACTATCAGTTTTCAATTCGTTTGTTGTATCTTGTTTGGTTTCGGTTGTAGATTCCATTAAACCGGAGCCTTGCCAAAGAATACTGACTATCATTACTTTAGTTAATGCCTTTAACTGCTCTAATTTTTCCTGATTCATTTGTTGACTTATCTGATTAGCTTGCATGAATGATTTTTATCCAATTTTTGAGAAACTAATAAAGCTTTCATTAGATTTACTTCTGAATCCGGTTACGGTAATTACTGAATTTAGACGATCGGTGTAGAGTTTTAGTAGACAAAGTTTAGATTAATAGTTCACTGATTATTTACTACATCATTATTCAGTCTGTTTACTGAAAATTTTGCATTAGCGTCAAATTTATGATTCTAATGTTCCGTGTTTTTACGGTTATAAGTAGGTGGGCATGAATAAACCTCACTATGTAACAAAATGTTGATTGCACCTCATACCCAAGGGAATTGCTTCCCTAGCAGAATGCTGCGTAAACCTTCCACTCCGTTCCAGTTGCTTCGGACATAGTGACATTTAATTACGCGCAGCTACTTAGCAGTGATTTTAATTATCAGGTTAATGAACCTAATTTATACTGTATAGTTGATATTATTTAAAACACAATAGAATATAAAAAATATAATCTTTAGTATAAAGTTTAGGACTCAAAAACCCGGTCTCTTTGACAAAAGTTTGCTAGAAATTGTTAGGCTGTTGGTAGGAGTAGGGGCAATTTCCTTAACGCAATGTTCCGCTTTCGATGTTTGCTCCGCATTCAGACCGAAATTGTCCCTACTTTTATTATTTGTAACATTATCCAATCGAATTGGTATAACACAGGGAAATAAAAAATCAAGGATTAAAGACCAATAGTAGAGAGTCAGAAAAATGCCTTATAGAACCCATTTGGTATCTATGGAGTGCCATTGCCGTTTTTTCACTCTTTCTCCCATTGAAGACCGAGTAGCTAATTTAGGAGATAGACCGAAGCTATAGAAGCAATAGGGGAAAAAGCGGATGCGACCCCGCGCCGTCGCACGGCGCAAGGGAACGCGCACCAAGCAGGTTGAAAAATACAGACCACACTCCCCACATTTCCCTCTCTCTTTCTAAATAGATTAAATTAAATATAATATAAATCTCAAATAGCTTCTATATCATGTCCGGTTGAACATTTATAAATAATTAATTAGGCAGGGAGCAGGGGGCAAGAGGAAAGAGGAGGGAGAAAGTATAAAATCACTCTTAAAAATTAAAAAGGGGGTAAAAACAGCGGGATATCAAGGAAAGAAATAAGATTGCAAGGTAAAAAGGAATTATCGCGCTATTATCCTGACTTGATATTACTAATTATTTGTTTTAATCTATGATTCAATCTGAATATTACTATGTAAAGAAACTGATTTTGAATTTTTTGCGCTTATTTATAACTAAAACTAAAGTTAATATAGCCTTTCTCAGAAAGCGTGAGGTACACTAGTATTTTTATTCCCTGTTTCCTGTTCCCTCAAACCTAGTATTTTGTACCTCACCAGTATGGGGATTTTTATAAATAACTATGAATAATTAAAAAAATTAGATACTAGGAGGCAAAATATTTACCATATAAAGCTGGATATTTTTCTTTTATCCAAGTACCTAATCCCTTTCTCGGGTCCCCTTCAAGTTGACGTTCTAGAGCAGCCATAATACCCTCATCCATAACTTCATCTATTAAATCAAAGATAAAAATATTACAATCTTCTCCCCGTCTTGATTGAAACTGATTCGCATTCAAATCAATTCCTAAATAAAAATCTATTGCTCCTTCTGTTTCAATATCGCTTCCCACACCAATCATTAAAATTTTAATTTCTTCTTGACTATTTATACTAGAACAAGTTTTATTAATCACATTAATAAACTCTTTACTATCATCAATTTGCCCATCAGTATAAATAATTATAAAAGCACCTTTATCATCAGTTCGATTGGAAAACCACTGAGAGATTGCCTCATTTAAAGTAGGTGCAATATAAGTTGCCCCACCAGGTTTATTTTCCTTAAAAGCACCTTGTACTTGAGCAGCATCTCTAAGGTAAATAGTTTTAGTCGGCTGTTGATTTCGGTTGAAAAAATATAGAGTTACCTCATCACAAATTATTCCATAATCATCATCTTGTTCAGAGAGAATTTCAAATACATGACCTTGTACAGTTTCTTGAAGATACTGCCAACGATTTTTGTTCCCCGTAGTGCTATCAGATATTGTCATCGAACCACTACGGTCTATTAGAATAAAAACATCACGATTATAAATTTGTGGAATTGGCATATTTTTTCCCTTTTTTGAGATTAATTCAACAGATTTGTAGTTGAATATATTTTGGCATATATTGGCTACAATGTTTGAAATTGTACTAGACTTTGCCACTAAAAAAGATATCAGTAAATTAATCTGTTTCATACTGCGTTCATTAAAATTAACAAAATGCCAATCTGCAGTATAGTTTTATACCACTTTCTCAAGAACTGTTTAACAAAATTATTTATATAGCAATCCTATTTAAGTCGTGAATTTTTTGTGTAAGTAGGTGATAGGTAGAATTTGTAGATAAATACAGGAAAATTTCTCACAACTGCTACAGGTGTACTCTAATTTCAAGCTTTAGTTGAGTTATCAAAAATCAAAGGTGTTAACCAATAAAGAAATTGTACCTAGAACTCCTAGGATAATTATTAAACGATTAAAATATTTGGAAAGTTTACTTGACGAATTTTCAGCAGGTAAATTATTTATTGGAAATAATCTGCCAATCTGGAGATGAAACTAAATAGGTGGTAGATAGAATTAGAAGTAAATACACATAAATTTATCCCAACGAATTTAGGAGTG
>JBARXI010000072.1:0-40605 GCA_049647275.1 Microcoleaceae cyanobacterium | reverse complement strand
GTTCTGGAGTTGGCTCTGGAGTTGGTTCTGGAGTTGGCTCTGGAGTTGGCTCTGGAGTTGGCTCTGGAGTTGGCTCTGGAGTTGGCTCTGGAGTTGGCTCTGGAGTTGGCTCTGGAGTTGGCTCTGGAGTTGGCTCTGGAGTTGGCTCTGGTTCAACTACTACAGAAATATTGGCAGGTGGTAATGGGTTGCCGTTTTGGTCGTTGGCTACATAAGGAATACTTACTTCACCTGTAAATTCTGGTTCTGGGGTGAAGGTGAGGTTGCCATTGTCATCGACGCTAAATGTACCTTGACCAGGAATTTCTTGTGTTTTCTGAATTCCTGGGGTTTCGGGATCGAGGTCGATGGTTGTGGGATCGACGTTGTTGTCGTTGTCAGTCAGGTTGAATGTGACTGTGGTGTTGGCGAGGGTACTACTGTTGTCGTCTGTGAGGCTACCTGTCTCGGTAACATTGACGCTAATGTTGGCTTGGTTAGAAATAGCTCCCAAATCATCTTGAACAGTATAGGTAATAGGAGTAGTCTCACCAATAAAACCATCTTCAGGAGTAAAGGTAACATTGCCTGCATCATCTACTGTGTAGATGCCTTCACCTGGTATCGTTATGCTAGTGTCTTGTTCTGGTGTACTGGGGTCTAAATCTACCGTAGTTAAATCAATTATAGTATCAGGATCGCTATCATCATCGGTAATGCTGAAAGTGACAGGTTGCCCTACCACTGTAGTGCTGCTGTTATCTGTAGCAACAGGTGGCATATTGATTACTTCAACAGTGATATTAGCTGGATTTGATATATTGTTGTTTTCATCCGCTATAGTATAAGGGATTGTTACTTCACCGATAAACCCATCTGCTGGAGTAAAAATAAGATCGCCATTATCATCAACATTGAAAATACCTTGATTTGATACTTCAAATGTTTTTTGAACCCCTGGTATGCTTGGGTCTAAGTCTATTGTACTTGCGACCACCTCTCCTTCTAGATCGGCATCATTATTAGCAATATTGAATGTAACAGGTTGATTGACGAAGGTACTGGCTTCGTCATCAGTAGCTAGAGGAGAGTTATCAATAACTTCTACAAGAATCTGGGCTTGATTTGAGATATTCCCATTTACATCTTCTACAGTGTAAGGAATTCCTACTTCGCCGACAAAACCATCTGCTGGCGTAAAGGTTACTTGTCCCGTATCATCTACGGTAAATGTTCCTTCCTCTACTGTCAGCGTCTTTTCAAGTTCCGGAGTATTTGGATCGAGATCGATAGTTGCTGGAACTATCTGATTTCCCACCTCTGCTGTGTCATTTCCTACAATATCGAAACTGACTGGTGTGTTAATAAAGGTGCTAGCATTATCATCACTAGCGAAAGGTAAGTTTTCTGTTATAGTAACTGTGATATTTGCTATTTCTGAGATGCTGCCATTGTTATCAGCTACAGTATAGGGAATTGTTGCTTCACCTACAAAGTCAAGTTCTGGTGTAAATGTGACGTTGCCCGCATCATCTACTTCAAAAGTCCCTTGTTCGGGTACTTCTAAGGTCTTTTGTATCCCATCTGTATTTGGATTTATATCTACTGTTGTGGGATCGATGTTGCCATCTATATCTGTGTCATTGTTGACTATGTTAAAAGTTACTGGTACATCAACTTCACTACTAGCACTATCATTAGTAGCTATGGGGGAAATGTTTACTACTTGAACAGTTATAGTTGCTTGATTTGAGGTGTGATTGTTGTTGTCTTCTACAGTATAGGGAATTGTTGCTTCACCTACAAAGTCAAGTTCTGGTGTAAATGTGACGTTGCCCGCATCATCTACTCCAAAAGTCCCTTGTTCGGGTACTTCTAAGGTCTTTTGTATCCCATCTGTATTTGGATCTATATCTACTGTTGTGGGATCGATGTTGCCATCTATATCTGTGTCATTGTCTGTAATATTAATACTGACTGGCTGATTGAGAAATGTGCTGACATTATCATCGCTGGCTATGGGTTCTTGGTCGGGGTTGATGGTAATGTCTACTGTACCTGATACTATATTTGTGCCGTCATTAACGCTATAACTGAACTTGCCTGGCTCTTCTCCATTGTATTCTGAGGGGGCGTTGTATAGTAGGTTTTCTAGTTCTTCTGGGGTGAGTTGGTCTCCTATTTCTAATGGTGTGCCATTTGCTTTAGTAACTGTCCCTAATTCTGGTATTTCGGTGACAGTGATGGTGAGGTCGTCTCCTTCTGGATCTACTGGTGAGTTTAATCCTAGAGGAGTTTCTTGCTCATTTTCAGTGACTGTGATTTCTTCACTGTCTACTGTTGGTGGATTATTTGTTGATTCTGGAGTTATTGTACCTGTTACTGTACCTGTGTCTTCTCCACCGTTACCGTCTTGTACCACATAGTCAAATGCGATTGGTCCGTTGTAGTCTGGGTCTGGAGTAAAGCTGACTGTTCCATCAGGTGCTACGTTGACTGTACCGTTGGGAACGGGTATGGTTTGCTCTACTCCTGGGGTTAATTCTACTCCATTAATGGATTTGATGGTTAAGGGGTCGCCGTCTGGGTCTGTGTCTCCATCTAACAGGTCTATGGTTACTGCTTCACCATTTTCGTTGGCTGTGAATGTTTCGTCGTCTGCTACTGGTGGGTTGTTGACTCCTTCTATCGTAATATCCACAGTGGCAGTGGATGTGCCTCCGTTGCCGTCGCTGATGGTGTAGGTGAAGCTATCTGTGTCTGTTTCTCCTACTCCTAAACTTTCAAATTGACCGTTGGGGTCGTAGCTATATGTGCCGTCGCTGTTTAATGTCAGCAAGGCTCCTGATGCTAGGGTGATTTGGCTACCGATGTCGGTGCTGCTGCCGTTGACTTCTGTGACTGTCAGAGTGTCATTGTCTGGGTCGCTGTCTAGTCCGTTGCCATTATCTAGAAGTACATTTTCGCTGTCTAGTACGGTGTTGGCATCTGTGATTTCACTGTCATTTACTGCTACTGGTGGGTTGTTGTCATCATCCTCAATAATACCAATAGCAGAACTCGTTGTAATTTCTGCATCTCCAATTATAGCGTCAGTTGTGCTGTGTCTATACTCAGCACTATCAAGAGTCACGGTGAACTGCTCGTCAGGTTCTGGTGTTGTATCACCCTGAGACTGTACAGTTATGGTTTTACTTGTCTCTCCCGGAGCAAATGTCAAAAAACCATCGTTATTTATATAGTCACTATCAGCAAGAGTAGCTGTGCCATCATTAGTACTATAGTTGACGACAACGGGAACAAAAACTTCCTCGGATAAAGTAACTGTATACTCGTAGTCTGTAGTTCCACTGTCGCCTTCAGGTAATGTGATGGAGGGCGGAGTAATGCTGACGGCAGTATTGAAGATAAAATTACTTAGTAAAGCAATTGTATGAGGGGGTGGATTGTTCGATGCATCCTCACTATCACGAAATATTAGTCTAAACTGTGTTATTGGTTCATCAAAATAACCAGTAACAGTTCCTTTGTCTGAATCTATTCCTGTAGTGGGAGAAACATCTGTACCTGTTACTATGTTGTCAGATATCGTATAACTGGGATCGGCATTTCTGTTGATTAGCTGTGGTATTGTTGCTTCACCAGAAGCACTTGTTCCACTAAATACTACTTCATCTATCCATTCCGGTATCCATTCCGGTGTGTTCTTAGATTGTTCATCTATATCATGAACTTGTAATTGAACGTTACTTATTGCTTCAGAAAATGTTGCTGTCAGAGTAACGCCACCCTTGCTAGCATCTTCGGGATTAATCGTGAAATTTAATGCATTTTGAGGAGTGCCCGTACCACCTTCAAAAAGAGGAAAGTTATCAGGAGTAGGAGTCTGCGGATCTGTCAGACTTGTACTTTCCATGATGACGTTATCATCAGCTACAATCCGAATCGTAACATCAATACCACTGCCATTAATATCTGTAAAAATTTGAGTATGGTCGTAGGCATTAGAATCTGTTCCAGGTAAAGTGTTTGGGGCTGGCCAGTCAAAGTTTGTCCAATCAAAGATTGGTAGAATGTGATTGTAAGCTCCGATCGCCGACTCTTCAAACGGCAATTCAATATCCACATCTCTAGTAGTAACCTCCAATTCCCAGTCACCACCGAAAGCAGCACTACCAGTTGGTTTTGCAGAAGCTGCAATATTTGCACCTGTTAGCTGGTACAGCTTTTTCAAAAATTCTGTACCAGCATCTCCGGCAGCCACATTACAACCGTAGAGTAATATATTAGTAAGTGACCAATTTTCTAACTCTGTAGCGTAATCATTATTAATACTGTTGATATTTAATAGGCTATTACCTAAATATAAACAGCCTGGAGAACCATGAGATACTATATGAATAGATGATATCTGAGGATATTTTTGAATAACTTGAGTAATCTGCTCAATGCCATCTTCCCTAGGATTAAGTATAACTACTTTGATCCCTGGTAAAACTCCATGAGCTAGACTTTGATAGTCTTCTACTTGAGAGTCTATAAAGACTATTTGTTGCAAGTATTGCGAGGTTTTTAGTTCCTTAGAGAAATCAATGCACTTGATAGATTTTTCGGTAGAGAAGCCACGGTAGATGTTGAGTGTAGACATGATTTTATTTTTCCTGGAATTTAATCAATGACTAAGATGTTTGATTCGATTATTTACAGTCTAACTTAATGACATATTTTAGAACTGAATGTTCCTAAAATTAAGTTATTTGTATGAGAAAAAAAGTAGTGATTGGCAGTCTGAAGTTCTTGAATTCGATAGTAGTTTATCAACTGAAGTATAAAGACACCAAAATATATATTTTTTTTGCTTTAGGATAAGTTTTATATATAATTTTTGTTGTTTAAATTACATTTAATTGCTAATACATAAAAGTTTACATTTGGCAGGTTTATATATATCATTTCATAGTCAGTATAAGCCCCTCTTTTAAAAGAGACTTAAGATTTAAGACTATACTTTATTTACTTGAAAACTGCTATAAAAATTTTAATTTTGTTAATTAAATATGATTCCTCTTGACAATACATATACTTATGAGTATACATTTATATTTTCTAGTGGAGTAAGACTTGAATCACATGCAGAGTAGGATTTGAATCATAAATTCTACTCGGTCTCCTAGTACAGATGTGTTTCAACAATAATTTGATAACTAATTGATAACCCTAGTCCTGTGCATGAAGCTAGAAGTCTTTTTTCTGTAAACAAATAATCAAATACTTTGATAGAGTTCATGGCTCTGTCCTCTTGTTAACTTATTCATTATCTACAGTTATTAATATAAAGTAGCCAACAGGTGTATGACATCCTACAAGTGGATGATTCTGGGGTTCAGCTAATGAGGTGAACCCCAGATTATGAAGTTTATCGCTTTACTAATGGGGTGCTTCATAAAAAACAATTACTAACGTCCATTTTCTCCATTTTTATCGCCAGAATATTATATTTAAAGATAAGTATTCCCACAATTTAGGATAAATAAATCCTCAAATAGTAGGAATTATTGCTGGAGATACAACCCTTGCCTTAGCAATTAAGTGAATCATTCTAAATCCGTTTATAAAAACCCTTTTAAAAACTGTCTAAAAAATAGCAGAAAGCAAACATAAAATAAGGTTTGAGAAAAAAAATTAAAGATGGTAGAAAAGCCGGATTTAGCATAAAAAGAACAACAGTGAAAAAACAAATTCTAACTGCGGGTAGAATATAGATAACAATCCGAAACTCACTCAATAAACCATAATCAATGTTTGATTAATTTTTGACAAAATCCTCCAACTTTTTCCCTTCAGGAAGCGAAACAAAAACCCGTTGCCCAGACCGTATACCCTCCAGAATTTGAACTTGATTACCAATAGTAGAACCAATAATTACCGATTTAAACCGAGGCTGATTTTGAGCATCAGTAATTAACACCCCAGTTTCACCTTTATTAGTAATAATTGCTACCGTAGGTACCACCAAAGCATTCTGTAACTGATTCCCCAAAAACTCTAAATCTACATTCATTCCAGACTGTAACTTATCCTTACCAGTTTCTAAATCTATTCGCACCTCAAATAAAGTAACATCCCGCTCTCTAACCGCCTCCGGAGCCACCAACTTCACATCACCTTTAAACACCATATCTGGATAAGCATCTGCAACAATTTCCACTTTTTGACCAGGTTTAATTTGAGCAATATCAGCCTCCGGTACTTTCGCCAAAACCTCTAAACCTCTAGCCAAAGCAACTATAGATGTAGAAGAAGCAGAGCTAGCATCAGAAGCAGAAGTTGCTGGCGTGACAAAAGCACCCTCTGTGGCATATCTTTGAGTAATAATTCCGGCAAAAGGAGCAGTTACTTTAGTATCCTCTACTTGAACTTGTTGATAGCGTACTTGGCCCAGCGCCTCTGCTACTTCCGCTTCAGCTCCAGCAATTTCCTCTGGGCGAGTGCCATTTTCAAGTTCTTCCAATTGACTGCGTACCTCTGCCACCTCCGCTTCGGCTTGAGCAATTTCCTCTGGACGAGTACCATTTTCAAGTTCTTCCAATTGACTGCGAGCCTCTGCCACCTCCGCTTCGGCTCGAGCAATTTCCTCTGGACGAGTGCCATTTTCGAGTTCTTCCAATTGACTGCGAGCCTCTGCCACCTCAGCTTCGGCTCGAGCAATTTCTTCCGGGCGAGTGCCATTTTCAAGCTGTTTGAGGGCTTGTCGCTCTTGTTCTGCTGCTGCTGTTAAGCGCTGCATTTCCGAGCGTCTACCCTGTTTCAGTTGCTTTAACCGTTTTTCGGCTTCCCGTAAATTAGCTCTAACTCTACGGTCATCTCTAACATATTCTTCGTAGGTATCACTAGCGATCGCTCCTTGCTCCCTCAAGTTTTGATAGCGCTTTACCCTTTGAGCGGTTAATTCTTCTTCCGCCTTTGTCGCCTCAATTCTGGCTTCTGCTTGAGCTATCTCATCTTTGAGACTGCCAGAAGTAGCATCTTTGAGACGAACGATCGCTTGTTCTAAACGGGCCTTACCTTGGGCAATTTCCTCAACCCTGCTCCCGGCTTGCAGTTGAGTTAATCGAGCTTTGGTTTGATTGAGTCTAGCTATAGAGGCTGAAATTTCTTCTGGTCGGCTACCTGCTTTTAGTTGAGCCAAGCGGGCTTGAGCTTGGTTGAGTCTAGCTATAGAGGCTGAAATTTCTTCTACCCGGTTTCCTGCTTTTAGTTGAGCCAGTTTGGCTCTAGTATTAGCAAGTCTAGCTAGAGCCTGCATTAGTTGAGCTTCTATTTCTCGGCTTTCCATGCGGGCCACAATTTGCCCTTTCTGGACGTGATCGCCTTGTTCGACAAATAATTCGGCCAAACGACCTTGAGTTTTGGGAGAAATATTAACCCTCTGAACTGGTTGTACTTCACCACTGGCGTTAATTCTGATTGTGAGGTTTTTTGCTTCTACTGGCACTGTGAGGGTTTCTATTACTTGTGGTTGAGTTTGGGAATGGTTACGAACAAAATAGATAGCCATCGGTATGGTTAATAACCCTGTTGCCAGTAGAGCGATCGCCCACCTTTTCAATTTATTTGGTAGTGGGGAATGTGGTTCGGGATGTAATTGAGAATTTGCTTGTTGAGAGTTTGTTGGAGAATTTGACTCAAAGGACTTAGAATCTGTAACGTTGGAATTATTAGTTTGATTTTGGGGAATAGTTTTCATAACAATTTACCTCTGAAATTTGATGTGATTTTTACTAAAAAATTCGGTCTTAAGCCTCCCACTAATATTATGTCCTTTTATAGACAAATGATTGAGATAGTAGGGGTAGCTGGGAGGGGGAGCAAGAAGAAAGAAAGTTTTCAGCAACTGCTGCGGGGGAAGCGACCAAATAATAATTAATCAAGCAGACTTGATATGAAAGGAGAAATTTATGGTATAAGTTTTTAATTTATACGGTATTCAACCAGAATAAAAACCTAACTATCAAGCTCAATATACTCACCTTGAAAACTAGAGTCTCGCTGAACCAGAAATCCTATGAAGTTAAGCTAAGACGCATTTAGATTTTATAGAACCCATTTGGTATCTATGCGGTGTCACGTTTTTTCAGTCTTTCTCCCATTACGAGGAGCCTCATCAGGAGATAGACCGAAGCAATAGGGGAAAAAAGGTTAAAAAATACGGACTACACCTCTGATACCTCCCACACTCCCTACTCTCTTTTGAAATAAATCTCAAATGGCTTCTATATTCCCCATTCTCCCTTCCCCATTCCCTGTTCCCTTTCTCAAAAATGGGATTATATAATCAGGACTTACCGAATAATTAAGGTTTAAAGCTTCTCCTTTAAAGGAGAAACAAGCGGTCGCGCATGCTGGCGCACAACTGCGCTCTTCGCGGAGCGACATGTAAAGCGGAGCGAACCGTAGGGTGGGATGGCGGACCGCGGAGCGGCTCTGTAAGAGCGGGTCTCCTCGCTGTCCTCCAATCGACCAAGAGAGAAAAAATTTTCATGATTAGTCAATCTTCTTCTTTTCAAGGAGAGGTAATAATTAATAATTATTAATTGTTGAAACACCCATTCGGGCGTTATACGCTAGCTAACGCACCCTCGTAAGTTCTAATAATCTTAAATGCTTAAGAGCTTAGGAAAATTTTCCTGCCATAAGAGCTAGAGAGTATGTCAAAGCGAGCGCGATTCTCCAACCAGATTTATTGAAACCCTTTTCTACTGGAAGTGGTTTATTGTATAAAGTCTGGGAATTCGGAGGTGATAAAATTTCAAATTTCCTAACTATATCTAAAATCTAATACAGGGACGATCGTAATTGCTCAGACCAAAGTATAAATAAACACACAATACTAATTGGCTATTTTCCCGAGCAGCACTTCAGACCCTTCAACTAAAAGTATGAGAATGGGACTAGGTTTGTTTCCATAATCCAAATTTTATCCTTCAGAAATAATAGTTTTGGACTTTAGATTTTAAACATCAGCCATTTAGTCATCCCAGTTAATAATGGGACTGCCCTCGTAAAAAAATATCCCATTGTACTGAACTTAGGAGAGCGGGGAATAGGGAGCAGAGAGAGTCCAAGAATTGGATAATTGATTTTTTGTTATTCCCTAAAACAAATTACCTTTAAACTATGAATATGTGGCCTCATTTCTGCCTAAGTCCTTACTAAGTAATTATAGCTAATTTCTCCAAGTGTTAAAGTTTGTTACTTTGTCTCTAATAATTGAGACTTAGATAGCAATCATCCAATATGTTCATCATTGACTGATTAAACCAGTCGTCATAAACATAAGAAAACATTCTTTCTCTATAGGGAGATTTATAGATGCTTGACGCTTTTTCTAGAGCAGTAATTTCAGCAGATTCCAGCACCTCTTGTTTAAGTGCTGACAAAATCGGCGAACTTCGCAACTTTGTTGCTGAAGGCAACAAACGTCTTGATGCGGTAAACGCAGTTGCAAGTAACGCAAGCTGCATCGTTTCTGATGCTGTTTCCGGCATGATTTGCGAAAACGAGAGCTTAATTAAAGGTGGCGGTAACTGCTACCCCAACCGTCGCATGGCTGCTTGCTTGCGTGATGGAGAAATCATTCTCCGCTACATTACCTATGCTTTGTTAGCTGGTGATGCTTCCGTATTAGACGATCGCTGCTTAAATGGGTTAAAAGAAACCTATGTAGCTTTAGGTGTACCTGCTGCTTCTTCTGTCCGCGCGGTAGAAATTATGAAAGCTTCTAGTACAGCTCACATTAATCAAACCAACGAAATGTACAAAGGTACAGCTAAGTACCGTAAGATGGAAACTGCTGACGGTGATTGCTCTGCTCTAGCTTCTGAGTGTGCTAGCTACTTTGATCGTGTTGCTGCGGCTTTAAGCTAACAACTAGCCCGACAAAATCTATTAGCAACTTAGCTACTTGTTTAGCAAACCAAAATCAACATCTAACACCGATCAAATTAATCTGGAGATAAAAATAAATGAAATCAGTTGTTACCACTGTAATCGGCGCTGCTGATGCAGCCGGACGTTTTCCTGGCCCTTCTGACCTAGAGTCTGTTCAAGGTAGTCTACAACGTGCAGGAGCTCGTTTAGAAGCTGCTGAAAAGCTAGCTTCTGGTATTGATGCCGTTGCTAAAGAAGGTTATGATGCTTGCATCAAAAAGTATCCTTACCTAAACAATGAAGGTGAGGCTAACTCTACTGATACTTTCAAAGAAAAGTGTCACCGTGATATCAAGCACTACCTACGTCTAATCCAATATTGCTTACTCGTTGGTGGCACTGGCCCACTAGATGAGTGGGGTATTGCTGGTCAGCGTGAAGTTTATCGCGCTCTAGGTTTACCTACTGCTCCTTATGTAGCAGCCATGCAATACACTCGCGATCGCGCTTGTGCTCCTCGTGATATGTCCCCTCAAGCTCTAGTTGAATTCCGTTCTCTAATCGACTATGTAATCAATTCCTTGTCCTAGTGACTATGGATTGACTTTCGTGTCAATAGAATATTAAATACTAAGGGGCTATTAGTCTTTTGCTTTGCCTAGATCGGGTTGAGCAGTGACTACAAGCCCCTTAGTTCTATGATGGGCCATATGATGATAGATTCTATATTTGAGCGACTCAAACATCCCAACCCCCACTTACGGGAACGAGCTATGTGCGAAATAGCAGAAAGTCGTGACGAAAATACCATTCCTAAGTTAATAAGTATTCTAGAAGACGAAAACGTAACATATCGCCGGGCAAGTGTCAAGACATTGGGTATAATCGGTGCAGATGCTGTACCTGCATTAGTAGAATTATTGCTAAACAGCGATAACTCGACAATACGTGCCAGTTGTGCTAAGGCACTAGCCCAGATAGCAGTCAATTACCGAGAAGATCCTTTCCCAGCAGCAGGAATAGAAGGATTAAAAAAAGCACTCAACGACCCTAACCCTGTAGTTCATATTGCTTCAGTTATGGCTTTGGGTGAAATAGGCCCGCCAATATTTGATATATTAGTAGAAGCATTAAACACAACTGATAATATTGCTCTAGCTGTGGCGATCGTTAATGCTCTGGGGTCTCTAGGTGACAACCGAGCTACAGAAGTCCTGAAAAAGTTCAGTCAAGATGAATCTGTAGATACTTATATTCGTGAATCAGCAGTCAGTGCATTGTCTCGCTTAGAGTTAGTGAGCAAATATCAGCAAGTAAATGCTCAACGCTGATAAATTAACCTGCGCAATAAGAATTCAATAATTGTAGTAATTTTTTAAATATGACTAATATGCTTGACTCTCAAACTGAAGTTATCAAAGAGCCAGTGCTACTTTCCCCAGAAGATACAGATGCTTTACTACAACAAGTTAATCAACAAATAGCATCAAATACTTTCGACTCCAATGACCAATACCTACTCAAACAAATGGTCGAAAGTTTTGGAGATTCGCGAGGAATGGTCAGATTAGGCTTTGCAGAAGCCTTGGGAAAAGTAGGTAAACCAGCAACTCCCTTCTTGGAAACAGCTCTGACGAATCATCCCAACCCAGTGGTCAGAAGAGCCGCAGCTAAAACCATAACATTGATAGCTGACCCGCGAGCCATTCCCACTCTTGTAAATGCACTGCTAAAGGATGAAGATACAGTAGTACAATGCTCTACAGTGGGAGCACTTGCTAGTATTGGTGAGCCAGCAGTGCCAGCATTACTAAATATTTTGGCATCATCAGAATATTCAGAAAGCGCTAAAGGTTTAGCAATATGGGCATTATCATTTATTGGCGCTGAAGCCAAACATTTAATGTATGCAGAAATGTCTTCTGAATCTCCAGAAGTTCGCGCTGCAGTAGTGGGAGTAATGGCGAAAGTTGCCCTAGAGGAGTCTGATGCTCAAGCTTATGATGTATTGGTAAAAGCTCTCAACGACCAGGCGATGAGTGTGCGTTGTGAAGCAGCAGCAACTTTGAGTAATTTGTCTTATCAGCCAGCACTTCCCCACCTACTTGAGTTACTCAGTCATTCTGATTGGGAAAGCCGAAAAGCAGCAGCTTTGGCTTTGATGAAAATGGGCGATCGCAATATCTTGGAAGCTTTACAAACTGCATTGGATCGAGAAATAGAAATTCCTGTTCAACAAGTGCTGAAACTAGCTATTTCTCACGTCAAAAAGCAGTCAGAGGAAGAAAACTAGTGTAAGAAGGCAGAAGGTTAACTTGTAAAATAAGCTTTTTAGCATTTTTAAACTGGTTTATTGTTTGCGCCATCCTGCACTAGAAATTATCTCGACGACTCACCGTTAATGGCTAATCAATTCAAGGTATTAGTTATAAATATGGGACTTACGCACTGACTATAAATATAGGGTTTTGCTCAGTTACGCTACCGCTTTATATGTCGCGGAGCGTTTTGCTGCGCAACATGAAAAGCGGAAGCTCTGCGAAGCGCAAAACACACCCTACTGGACTGACATATCTAAAATGGTGCCCTGCGACGGATTGTTAAATGCCACCCGCAGTCTAAATTTTAGCCGTCTAACACACCCTACAAGTTTTGCACAAAATTAGCTGTGTCTGTCTACTATCAATAGCGTTCATGCGTAAGTCCTAAAATATTGCAAATATCTAGATAGATATGATGGTTATACACAAAGTTTTGGTAAAATGGCGAACAATTAAGTTTGTTTGATTAATTTTTCAAGAGGAAAGTAATTTATATGCTGGTTGCTTTCCTCTGACCGTTAAGTCTGGCAATGATAACGAGAGTCTCCAGCAACTATTCAAAGATGAAATCAGTTATTTCAACAGTAATTACTGCTGCTGACACAGCAAATCGTTTTCCTAGCAACTCTGACCTAGAGTCAATTCGAGGCAGTCTACAACGGGCTAACGCTCGCATGGAAGCTGCAGAAAAGCTAGCTGATGGCATTGATGTTGTTGTGAAAGAGGCAGGCGACTGGGTTTTTAAAAAATACCCACATCTGAAAGAATCTGGAGGAGCTTCTGATTCTCAAGCTAAGGTTGACAAATGTTACCGCGATTTAAGTCATTATCTGCGCTTGATTAGTTATTGTCTAGTTGTTGGGAGTACTGCTCCTCTAGATGATTGGGGTATTGCTGGTCAACGAGAAGTTTACCGGGCGCTCAATTTACCCACTGCTGCCTATGTCAGCGCACTACAGTATACTCGCGAGCGTGCTTGTTCGCCCCGAGATATGTCTCCCCAAGCTTTGGTTGAATTTCGGGCTTATCTAGATTATTTGCTTAATTCTTTCTCCTAAAAAGTAACTCTACCTGTAGTCGGGTGTGTTGCAACGCACCTACGTCAAGAAAGAGCGTATAACAGATGATGGGTGCGTAATATCAAATCCGCTCGGGTTCGGTGTAAAAAAATGTTTCATCTTCACCCATAGCGCAAATCTTTCGCGCATTCTCTTCCCTCCTGTACGGGCGATTTCCTACGGAATGCTCCTAATTACGCGAATCGCCCCTCCTGTACTCCTAATTAACTATCTAATTATACCAATGCTACCGGATTTGATATAACTCCTGTCAATGATAAATGTATAATTATTCATATTTAGAACTAAATCATCCCCTAATATCCAGGGCTATTTCATTCTCAACTGTGCCATGTTATGTCTTGACGAAAAGACATTATTTATAGCTCTAGATAATTTATCTTTCCCTATCTGAAAGTAAGTAAATTCATTGCTCAAATCTAGAAGAAAATGACCCTGCCTAATATCATGTCCGGATAATTAGTGATAAAAAAACTCTCTCCTCTTCTTCTTCTTTTTTCTCCCCTTATTCTTCCTTTTTCTTTTTCTTCCCTCCTGTACGTCGCCAATCCGACGGCTCCCCTACCTGACTCCTCCTTGCTTATTTATAACTATTCAACCTGACATGATATAATTCAGTTCAAGATAACTATTTATCCAAACTTTATCTTATGAATACTTGCGGAAAACATTGATAATATAAAACATCAAAAAAAACTGATTGATTATTTGTAAAAATTAACTAAAAAGTAACAACAAAGAAAATGGATAAGCGTTTTTTTAATATATTTCCCGGATTAACAGAAGAAAAAGCTATCGCTTTGCTAGAAGCACCCCTAGAAGAATTAGAAGATAAATCGGACCGCTATATTGCAGCAAGTCACTTAGTTAACTTTCCGACTGAAAGGTCAATCAATGCCTTAATCAAAACCCTACAAAATACAAACCCAGTTCTAGAACATAAAATTGCCCGTCGCAAAGCGATCGAAACATTGGGGCGGTTGAATGCAGTAGTGGCACTGCCAGTAATTCGAGCGTGCTTGGGTGATGAAGACTGTTACACCGTAGAAAATGCTGTCTGGGCAATTGGGGAAATAGGAACAGAAGATCGAGAAATTATGGCAGAAATTACTCAGTTGCTAGAAAAACCAGGTCAAAGTTACCGCTTGATTATCCAGGTATTGGCAAAATTCAATTATCAACCTGCCACAGCTGTGATTCAGAAGTTTACAGAATCTGATGACCAACCCATTGCTAGTGCAGCGACCGCTGCCGTTTGCCGTTTAACTGGGGATTATTCTCAAATGACAAAAGTGGTGGAATTTTTACACCACTCAAATGTTAATGCTCGACGTGGGTGCATTCAAGACCTGATTGATGCTAAATATTATGAGTCTATTGCGGATATTGCTAAGTGCCCCATTTCCATGGTTTTTCGCCTCCGGGGAATTCGACTGTTAGCAGCAACAGGTATACCCACAGGTGAGATTAATTTTGGCAAAATAGAACCCTATTTAGCTCTAGTCATTCGCGACCATCCCAATGATTTAGAGTTGGTACATGAATATGACCAAACCCCTACTTTGGAATTTGCAATTCAAGAACTATACAACACAGATTTTGGTAGGTGTTATCTAGCCAGCAAGACTATTTTACAGGTTTACTCGGAAGTTGCGGGTGCAGCATTGATGGCTACCTTTGCAGAAAGCGCTCATAATGATTATGGCGCTCATTATCATGTTATTAAACTATTAGGTTGGCTTAAATACGTTGATGCTTATGAACTTTTCGTAGAAGCACTACAAAACCGTACACCCCAATTTCAAAAGTCTCGTGGAGCGGCTGCACTTGCTCTGGCTAATTTGGGAGATGAGCGAGCTATTCCTTTACTTAAAGAGGCTTTGAATACAACTATTTTTGACTTAAAATATGCTTGTTTGTTGGCATTAGATCGGTTAGGAAACACCGAAGGTTATGATTTGGTTGCTGATGATTCTGACTTGCTGATTCAGGCTAAAGTTAAACTCTCCTAAACACCAGCAGCTTGCTTGAGCGGTGCAAGCAATTCCAAGGGCAAGTTAAGCATATTTAAGGTAGTTTGCTCTTTTCCCTGACTGTTAGGCCCGTGATAGTCACTCCCACCAGTCATAAACAACCCATACTTTTGGCACAACTGTTGTAAATTTTGCACCTGAGTGGGAGAGTGGCAGGGATGAAAAACTTCCAATCCCGTTAAACCAGCTTCTACCATTTCCGGTAATATATTCTTGACTTTTCCCCCACGGAATAGATAGGGATGCGCCCAAACAGCAACTGCTCCACAACTATGTAGTAAATTAATGCCTTCAACTATAGAAAACTTTTCATAATGAACGTAAGCTGGTTTATTATCCCCCAACCAACGTTCAAAGGCTTCTTGAGGCGATCGTACATAACCTGCCTTGACTAAAGCCATTGCAATATGTGGTCTTCCTGGTGCGATTCCCCGGCCCATTGTCGGCAACTCGACTGGGTAACCCAATTTAGCTAAGTTTTCTACCATCAACTTAGCTCGCCGATGTCTGCCAGCAATGCGATCGCTCAACGGTGCGAGTAATTTTTTGTAATTTGGATAATACCCCAGAATATGAAGCGAACAACCATTATGAACTGTACTTAATTCTAGACCTGGTATTATTTCTATGTTATATTCTGCTGCTACATTAATAGCTTCATCCCAACCTGATAAGGTATCATGGTCGGTTAAGGCTAATGCTTGTACTCCGCAACTTGCAGCTTTATTAACTAATTCTGTGGGAGTCAAGGTACCATCGGAGTAAGTGGTGTGACAGTGGAGTTCTAACATCAGCTTTTTTTATCGTTATATTAATAAATTTAAAAGACACCCATTATTAAAATCTATGGGTGTCTAGTTATGCAATTATTCCATCTCTACCTGAGACACTGTGACCTCAATTTCCTAATCATTTCTACTAATACTTCTGTTTTAGTTTTTTGGTTTTTAGAACAGTATGCTTCTAAATTTTGAAAGTCAGCTTCTGTTAAACGGATTGTCAGCACCTTGTTGGATGGGGGTTTAGTTCTGGTCATTGTCTAGTAAACGTAAATACAATATACTTCATTTTTATTAAGATTATCATAGCACCATAGAACGCTCATTTGTCTCGAATTACCCAAAAGATCGAGTTAGATATATGGCCTCTTCATGGCCTATTTGACAGATACGTAATACTTGTACTATACTTTGTATGTACTTAGTTTACATTTAATTAGCCATAAAGGAATAAACGTTAAAAATGATTACTATTAATAAAGGACTAGCATCTTTCGATACTGTGGTAAAAGTATTTAAGGAATATATGGATAGAGGTATAACTGTACTTTTCCTTGTATTAGATGAGATGGAACAAAATTTAGAATAAGTAAGGGGCACCTGAAGCAAAAAAATTCAGAGAACCCTCCCTAGGAGAAAAGGGAGGATTTTTTTTGTCTAATTGCTCAAAAAGTTTAGAGGCCAAAAGTAGACCAGATGAAAATCTATAGCAATGGCCATCAAAGTTAAGACACTATCAAACTTTGATTAAGTAGGTAGGTGGAAAAATTTACCGAATAATTAAGGTTTAAAGCCTCTCCTTTAAAGGAGAAACAAGAGGTCGCGCATGCTGGCGCACAACTGCGCTCTTCGCGGAGCGACATGTAAAGCGGAGCGAACCGTAGGGTGGGATGACGTTTTGCTGGCGCACAACTCCCTCCGGGACGCTCCGCGTTAGCGGAAGCTTTGCGCTAGCAAACGCCATATCCAATCGACCAAGAGAGAAAAAATTTTCATGATTAGTCCATCCTATCCCTTTTAAGGAGAGGTAATTATTAATTATTAATTATTAATTATTAATTATTAATTATTAATTATTAATTGTTGAAAAGTATGTCCGAAGCGACTGGAACGGAGTGGAAGGTGTGCTCCGCATTCTGGACCGAAAGCAATCTCAAGGGTATGAGGTGCATCAACATTTCGTTACATAGTGAGGTTTATTCGCGCCTACCTACTTATAGTAGTGTTCACAAAGGTAGACTACAGTACAAATTATAGATGTGCCTAAACTAAAGTTTAATAAAATTAGAAATAATAGCTGTAGTCTATTAAATTTAATCTCTAAGTTAGGAGTTAAATTCATTCTATTCTAGAGCAAATTAAGATAGAAGTCAAATATTTATCTGTAGTTATTTTTCATCTTGGTTGCAATTTTAATATTCATTTTTGCTTTAATTATTCCTATTCTTGAGAGTTTTATCCTAGCAGAAACTACAGAAAATATTTGAGAATAATTAATAGAAAATTTATTAAAAATAGGCTTAATCATGGGGGACCTGTTCTACTTTTGAAAAATATTAAAGGCGATAAAAAGCTTTATTTAAAGATGATTTACGGCTTTTTTGAATTGTCGTAAATTAGCTCTTATTAACCATAAAAAATATTCTTGTTGTGTAGAATTGTTGTGTAGAAACTTTTAAATCTTTATAGCCAAGGCTAAATTAAAAATGCTGTTGAAACTATTGAGAATAATTTATGTATGCTTTTGTCAAAAAAAAATAATTCTATACCCGACTTACAACATTGCAGCTTTTAGTTGACTATTAGATTTTTTATTTTATTGAGTATAGCCTGATTTTTTGAACTTGAAGCAGAATGGACTTATTTAACTTATAATTTTATTGTATAGCAGTCGCTATTACTATTAGGACATTCTCGTTCCTCTCAAATTTAGTCCGTGCTGCGAATTTAACTTCTGACTTCTGACTTCAAACTTCTGACTTCAGCTATAGCTAGCTCATTAATCGGTTTGAACCCCAAATTATCATAATCAGGCTAATAAACAATCTACTGTTCACTTAGTGTTAGTCACTAAGTACAGAAAAAAAATCATAATTAAGTAACTTTTAACCAGTTGACAAGAGATTCTTGCTGACTACTTTGTTAAAGTCGCAATCTTAGCTTTGAGAATTTAACGCTGAACCTAAATATATTCACAGTTTGGTTTACCTAAAATTTGATTTAAACCTTAATCAACTAATTACTAACTCAGGGCCAACGCATCTTATTTTTTGAAGTACTTACAGGGCAAAGATTTAATGCTTAACGAGTATTTGTACTTATTCAATATCATAAAGCTGACTGGCAAAGGTTTCCTGAATTTAGATTGGTTTGCCCTGATTACTAACTTCAAAACAGTTAGCTTCAGATTTATTAGCAAGGAATAACCAGAGATTCAACAAAAATCTTTTTATAAGTCTTCTTTTTAATCAGGATAATGTTTTTGAGCTAATTATGGAGGCGTGATGATTGAGCAACTAAAAAAGTATGTGGAAAACCAAAAAGGTTGTTGGGAGCCATTAATTTCAAGGTCAAGTGCCAGCTTACCCTGAGATAAATGAGTTAAAATAAAATATTTCAGGAGTTACGTAGGGAGTCTATATGTAGGGTGTGTTGCAATATAATTTAAACCAGATTTATTGTAGAACACATTATTTTGCGTAAGTCCTGTAAAAATATTTGTATGTATAGCAATATCAAATTATTCGTGAAAATTTGATTATTCCCTATTCCCTGTTCCCTATTCCCTATTCCCTCAAACTCTACAATATCTCACAACTTAAATAAGATTGCTATATTATATATATCAATACCTATAAATAGACCAGCTTATGTGATATAAGTCACCAATTTTCCTGTTTTCATCATCTTTATCAATCAGTAAAATCACAGTTCTAACTGTTCAAAATTACCTATTTTTGCTGCATAAATTTTAAAGATAATACTTGCCAATAATGTTATTATTAAGACTAGTCAATCGCTGTTTTTATAAAAATATTAAGATAGAACATAACATTCAAAATATTTGAGATAATATTTATCCGAAAAGACAATAAATATTATACTTTATACCAGGATAAAATTCATCTAAAAGATATTGAATTAATATTACCGTCTTAAATAATGAAAAAAACTAATTTATAATTTTAACTATATGGCCATAAACCAGGCTTTTATATATCCCTAACTTGATGGCTATTCAAGTTTTTATATGACAACTTTCAACTCAACATTTATGAACAAAAAAAATGATGAAATTGACACAAGAAATAGATCTTCTCACCCAACGAATGGCAACTGGTAACCTTGAACTAAAAAGCCATGCCGAACAAGGAACATTTCACTTATTTTATGGTAGGTTACTTTACACTACCAGCAATTACCATCGAGTCAGACGTTGGCAACGAGCAGTCAAATTACACTGCCCTGAGTGGAATCCCCAACCCTTAAAAATATTCTTAGAACCAGATAAACCTTGGGAATATTTGCTCCTTTATGAGGGAATTGCCCAAAAAAAAATTACTATTTCTCAAGCAAAAGGAGTCATTGGTACTGTTAGTTTAGAAGTATTATTTGCCTTGAGTCGGTATGCAGATCTAACTAATGAGTGGCAACCAAACGATGATAGTAAATCAGAATTATCCCTAGGTTTAACCTTGTGTTATCGAGAAATAGTACCTATTTTTGATAAAGTTACTCAGATGCAAAATTTATGGAAAAAAGCAGGTTTTGAGAATCTGAGTCCCTATCTTGCTCCTATGCTCAAAAAACCTCTCCAACCAGAGGCCTTATCTGGATGGGCCAAATATTTACAAGGAAATCTCACCTTGTGGGATATTGCCTGGCAACTGAAAAAGTCAGTTTTAGCAGTGACTCGTGCTTTGCTCCCCTTAGTCAAAAAAGGCTTAGTACAATTAAGAACAATTCCAGATTTACCAGCACCCAATTTTAAATCATCTTCGGCAACTACTAATTTCCAGGCAAACATCAACAAGACTCAGCAGAAAAAGCCATTAATTGCCTGTATTGATGATAGCCCAGTAGTAGGTCAAACTTTAAAAAATATTGTTGAACCTGCTGGTTATGAGATAATAAACATACACGATCCTATTAAGGGGTTGATGACAATTGCTGAAAAGAAACCAGATTTAATTTTTCTCGACCTAGAAATGCCAAATGCTAACGGTTATACTGTATATCAATTCTTGCGCAAAGCTCCAGTATTTAAAAACACACCAGTGATTATTTTTACCACTAGGAATAATTTCATCGATCGTAGTAGAGCTAAATTAATCGGAGCAAATGACTTTTTGAGTAAACCTCCCAAACCTGATGAAACCTTACAAATGATCGGAAAACATTTGTCTGCAGCTAAGAGATTGGCTGAAAGCTAGAGTATATTGGAGTGGATTATATTGAGAAAATATGTTAAAGTTTTTATGAAAAATAAAAAACTTTTTTCCAAAGATTCAACAAAGGTAATCGGAGGAATTAGGATTAAATTAGTTTCTAATTGGAAGGTCAAGCAATGGCAAGTGTTTTGGTTATAGAAGATAGCGTAACTGAAGCTAGTATTCTGGCTAAATGTTTACAAAGATCGGGTTTTGATGTCTTGAATGTGACTACAGCAGAAGCAGCTAAGGCTATGCTAAATCAACAAAACTTTGATGCAATTTTAATGGATGTTGTATTGCCTGGTCAAAGTGGTTACGGTTTATGTAGAGAACTAAAAAATCAAGAAAGTACGGCTCATATTCCAATTATTATTTGTTCTAGTAAATCAGGAAAAATCGATCAAAAATGGGGAATGAAGCAAGGAGCATCTGCCTATGTGACAAAACCCATAAATGCAGAAGAAGTTGTGGCAACAGTAAAAAGGTTGCTAGTCTAGGTCAATGCAAAGCAGTAATTAATTCTATAAAATAAAATTACGCCAATGCAAAAACAACAATCAACGAGCAGTAGTGAACAATTTTTATGTATAGAAGTCAGTAATACTTTAGAGGTAATGCTTCCGACTCGGCATCTAAGTGAAATTATTACTTTAGAGCCGACTAAAATTTTACAAATACCTGATATGCCTACAGCAGTTGCAGGAATTTTTAATTGGCAAGGAGAAATTTTATGGTTAATTGATATTGCTTACATGATGGGATTTGAACCTATATTATCTCTGAGGTTTTATGAACAACAAAAATGTAGAATTTTGAAGGTAAAAAATGGAGAGAGTAACGTAGGTTTTTTAATCAAAAAAATAGGCAATTTGATAAGTTATGAAACGACAAAAATTAATTTTGTAGTTCCTCAAAATCTACCTTTGATCATAGAAAAATGTACAAAAGGAAGTTGTAAAAATCAAGCTGGAGAAAATTTGATGATTTTAGATATAGAAGCAATTATGCAGTATATAGAACCAGGATTATAAAAAAATGTCAGATACACTATTTATTTCTCTGTTGCAGTTGCCAAATACTCAATAGCTGCCTTGCTATAATTTATAGCCATCGGAACATAAAAAAACAATAAATTACCAGCCCAATTCATTATTTACTCTATTAACACAAATGACACATACACCCTATAGAAAAAATCAAGATCGAGAAAATAAAGACCAAAATCCAAGGGTCAAATACAACCCAAAAACTCAGCAAGAGACTACTCAAACCGAGCAAAAAAATGAATCATCAACAGCAATAGTCCCAGTAGAAGTTACTTGGCAAACCAACACTAATCTACAATCTGCTGCCATAAAAGACTCTGGATTAAAAGCTAAAACTAATGCCCTAGCAGCAGATTTAGCAGTGCTACGTTCTAATATTGACATGAGAATAAATCAACTTCAGTTACTAATAGAACAAGAAGGAGCAGCAGCAGAACGAGCAGAACTATTAAACAAAATAACCTCCCATATTAGAGAATCCCTTAACCTAAAAGACATCTTTAAAACAGTAGTAGAAGATGCTAAAGCAGCCCTACAAACAGATAGAGTAGTAGTTTATCAATTTGACAAAAACTGGAAAGGCATAGTCGTGGCCGAATCGGTCGATATTCAGTGGCCAGAAGCCCTAGGAGCAGAAATAGCTGACCCCTGCTTTGCCGACCGTTATGTAGAATTCTATCAAAAAGGCCGAGTCAGAGCGATCGCAGATATCTACGAAGCCGGATTAACCGACTGCCACCTCAGTCAACTCGAACCCTTTGCAGTCAGAGCCAACCTCGTCGCTCCGATTCTGGCCAATGAACAACTAATTGGTTTACTCATTGCCCACAACTGTAACGAACCCCGAGAATGGATAGAATCAGAAATTGAATTTTTCCAGCAACTCGCCATCCAACTAGGCTACGCCCTAGACCAAGCCCTACTACTAGAAAAACAACGAGCAGCTACCCAACAGGCCCAAAGACTCAATCAAATCAACGTCCAAATTCGCAAATCCCTAAGTATTAAAGACATTCTCACCACTACAGTCGAAGAAACCCGCGATGCCCTTGGTTCTGATAGAGTAGTAGTCTACGAATTTGATAGTCAATGGAAAGGCACTATCATTGCAGAATCCGTTGATGGTAACTGGCCAAAAGCTCTAGGAGCAAACATCGCTGACCCCTGCTTTGCCGATCGCTACGTTCAACCCTATCAACGGGGACGCGTCAAAGCCACAGAAAATATCTACGAAGCCGGATTAACCGAGTGTCATATTAATCAGCTAAAGCCCTTTGAAGTCCAGGCTAACTTAGTCGCTCCCATCGTAGTAGAAAAGAAACTCATGGGTCTATTGATTGCCCATCAATGTACAGGCCCCAGGGCTTGGACAGAATTAGAAATGGACCTAATTCGCCAAGTAGCGGTTCAGGTAGGTTACGCCCTCGACCAAGCATTCTTGCTACAAAAACAACAAGCTATTGCCAAACAGGCTCGGTTTTTAAACGAGATTGGTAGCAAACTTCGGAGATCCCAGAGTAGTGAAGATGTTTTCGACACTATTGTTGAAGAAGCTCGTAGTGCACTCAAAGCCGATCGCGTGCTACTTTATCAATTTGATGCTCACTGGATTGGTACAGTAGTGGCCGAATCTGTAGAGCAACCATGGCCCAAAGCTCTAGGCAAAAAAATAGCTGACCCCTGCTTTAAGGAGAATTACGTCAAACCATATTTGCGGGGCCGAGTTGGCACTATGGACAATATCTATGAAGCCGGACTAGGACAATGCTATATTGAACTGTTAGAGCCTTTTGCGGTCAAAGCTAATATGCTGGCTCCAATCATCGCCGATCAAAGACTTCATGGTTTATTGATCGTACATCAGTGTTCTGGACCCCGTAAGTGGCAACAGTCAGAAATTGACTTTGTGAAACAAATAGCCACCCAAGTAGGTTTTGCTCTCGACCAAATAACCTTATTACAACAGCAAGAGGCAGCCACAAAACAAGCCGTTGCCCTGAATGAAATCAGCTCCCACATTCGTGAGTCTCTAAATCCTAAAGACATCCTCAATACTGCAGTCGAGGATATGCAGGAAGCTATAGAAGCAGATCGAGTTCTAGTCTATGAATTCGATAGTAACTGGCAAGGTACAGTAGTAGCAGAATCAGTACAAGTGGGATTTCCAGAAGCATTAGGAGCTAAAATAGCAGACCCATGCTTTGCTCAGGGCTACATCAAGCCATACCGGAAGGGGAGAGTTAAACCCACAAATAATATCCGTGAAGCTGGATTAACAGAATGCCATATCAAACAATTAGAACAGTTTGAGGTTAAGGCAAATTTGGTAGCTCCAATTGTCGCGGGCGAAAAGTTACATGGTTTATTAATCGCTCACCAGTGTTCTAGCCCTCGCAACTGGGAAGCATTAGAAATCGATTTGATTAAACAAGTTGCTGTTCAAGTGGGTTACGCCCTCGACCAAGCTTTTCTGCTGCAAAAACAACAATTCGCGACCAAGCAAGCTCGGATGCTCAGTGAAATTAGTGCCCGGGTACGGGAGTCTCTAGACTTGGAACAAATTTTCCAAACGACCGTTGAAGAATCACTGCGACTGATGGCAGCTGACCGCATTGTGATCTATCGCTTCGACCATGACTGGGGAGGAAAAATTATTTGCGAGTCAGTCAAAGGTGACTGGTCAAGAATTATGGAGATGGAAACAGAAGTTCCCTGTTTCCCCAGTGAATATGTAGAACCCTATCGCCAAGGTCGAGTACAAGTAACAGAAGATATTCACAAAGCAGATTTAACAGACTGTCACCGAGAACAGTTGGAAATATGGCAGGTGAAAGCAAATGTGGTAGTGCCGATTTTAGTTGGTCAAAAACTTTATGGTTTACTTGGCGCTCATCAATGTTCTGGTACAAGGCAATGGGAAGAGTCAGAGGTTCAAGTTTTCAAACAACTGGCTTTACAAGTTGGCTCTACCCTCGAACAAGCTTTACTATTGGAACAGGTGATGCAGGCTCAAAAAACAGCAGAAACTATTTCTCAGGAGCAACAACAGCAAAAAGAATTACTCGAAAATCAGATAGAAACTTTCTTGGGTGAAATAGAAGGGTCTTTTGATGGCGACCTGACGGCGCGGGCATCGGTGACAGCAGGGGTGATGGGTACTGTGGCTGACTTCTTTAATGCCACTATTGAAAACTTGCAGCAGTTAGTATTACAGGTGCAGTCGGCAACAACGGTGGTAACGGGTACGACAGAAGGTAGTGAGGTAGAAATTAAAAAGTTGTCTGGTGAAGCTCATCGCCAAGCAGAGGCGATCGCTAATGCACTTGGGCAAATTCAGGTGATGGCAAATTCAATTCAGGCTGTCGCGGGTAACTCTCAAGAGGCAGAAACTAAGGTGCAGCAAGCAAATCAGATTCTGCAAACAAGTGATGCTGCGATGAATCGCACTGTAGATGCAATTATCGTAATTCAGAAGACAGTAGAAGCAACTGCCCGAAAAGTGAAAAATTTGGGAGACGCTTCTAAGAAAATTTCACGGGTACTCAGCTTGATTAATGAGTTGGCAAATCAAACAAATGTTTTGGCCTTGAATGCTTCGGTGGAAGCAACCAGGGCAGGGCAGGATGATAAAGGTTTTGCTACTGTTGCAAGTGAAGTACGGTCTTTGGCAGAGCAGTCAGCTAGCGCTACTCAGGAAATAGAGCAAATAGTTGAGGAGATTCAAGCCGGAACAAGCGAAGTTGTAAAAGCAATGATTGTAGGGCGAAAACGAGTAATGATTGGTACTCAGTTAGTCAAGGGAGCACGACAAACTCTCACAGATGTGTTAGATGTGAGTGGACAAATTAGTGAGTTGGTTGAGGATATTAGTTTGTCTGCTACTACTCAAGCTGATACTTCTAGCGAGTTGTCAGCAACAATGCGGGAGGTAGCGGCGATCGCCAATCAAACTTCTGAACAATCTATGACTGTGGCAAATTCTTTTGCTAAGTTACTAGCAGTGGCTGGAGAATTAGAAAAGAGTGTCGCTCAGTTTAAGGTAAATAATTAGGATTTGTTTGTGAGTCAGGTTTTTAGGGGCAAGTTTAAGCAGAAGATGAATTTGTCTGATTATTGGGGCTTGCTTTCCAAGCCTCTACTACACAAAAACGACCCGGAAATAAAAGTCGTAGTTTAGGGCTGGTTGCTGATTGAGTAGTCGTTAACCCAGAGTAATTCGGGACAAATCGAAGTAATTCTGTTTGTTAACTACGCCAGATTAACTGCCTCTGTAAAAATACAGACTTAAGTTTCAGTATTTTATCTCAAATATATAATACTTTTTTATCTTTTTTATTCAGAACTACCCAAAACGAGATAATATTATCTCTGTTGGTAACAAGAATAAATGCTTTGCCCTATATTTATTCTTGTTACTAACTTCGGTTTTTCCTTCTTCCTTTAATTAAATTATATGATGGAGATTGACGATCAAGCCTACGAATTTTTTGTAGAAGAAGCTACAGAACTATTACAAACTCTTGAGCAAGGATTAATTAATCTGTCTCAAGAGCATGAGATTCAAAAACTTCATAAATTAATGCGGGCAGCTCATTCAATTAAAGGTGGTGCTGCTTGTATTGGTTTAACAGGGATTCAAAAAATTGCCCATGATTTAGAAAATGGGATTAGGGCTCTTTATAATCAAGACACTGTTTTTGACTTGGAGTTGGAGAATTTACTACTACGAGCTTATGACTCTTTGCAATCGCCAACTATGCAGCAAATGCAAACGGGTAGGTATGATGAGGATACTGCTGTTGCTAAGGCAAAGGAAGTTTTTGTAGAATTAGAAGCCAAACTAGGACATTCTCTAGAAGAAGCAGCAGAATTGCCAGAAGTACCAATGGAAGGTGGGGATATGGCTTATTTTCTGTTTACAGAAGAAATACCCTCTGGTTTACAGCGTTGGGAAAGTCTGTTGACTTCAGGCCATGATTCCGAGCCTGGTTTATCAATTCCAGAAGAACTTAAGAGACAAGCAGAAGTGTTTGCTACTCTGGGAACAATGCTAAATCTACCTGGGTTTACTTCTATTGCTCAAACTAGTATCAAAGCAATGGAAGTAAATCCTAAATACATTCCAAAAATTGGTAAGGTAGCATTAGCAAATTTTTGGGCTGCGCAACAAGCGGTATTAGCTGGCGATCGGACTCAAGGTGGCAGTCCAAGTGAGAATTTGCTCAAGTTTACCCAACCACTAACATCTACTAAGACAGTAACAAATAGCAAGCCAAAGCAAGTTGACAAATCTACTAAAGCTGTTGCTACTAAAAAATCTGGGGTGACAAATCAAAATAGAGGTAATGATGGGAATAAACAAAGTCATCCTACTGCCATAAAACAAAAAAAATCTGCTTCTGAGAAAAAAGTTTCTGCTTCGCCAGCAGCAAATGTATCGGCACCTCCAGCTAATTCAAAAAAAAAGCAACCTCAGCTTCAGGCAAATCAAACATCTTATGAATCTCCCTCCTCTTTAGGTGTCAGGATAGACCTTGAGCGTCTAGAAATACTGAATAATTTGGTCGGAGAATTAGCAACTCAAGATAATAGTTTAATTCTATATAATCAACAAGGTCAGGGATCGTTAGAAACTCTTGATAAAGGATGGCATAGATTTCATCAGTTAATGGTTCAACTCCAAGATGTTACAACCTTTTCTGAGTCTCTAAATCAATTCCCCAACCGTCAAAATCATAAATTAGCTTCTTTGGTAAATATCTTGCCGAATCTTCTAGAAGAAATTTCTCAAGTAGGAGAAGCAATTTATGATATCAAGCTCCTACATCAGCAAAGTCAACAAGTTGTAAAAAAAAGGCAACAAACTTTACAACAAGTACAAAATCATTTGACAAAAACACGAATGTTGCCTGTGGAATCATTATTTAATCGATTCCCCAGAATGATTCGAGATTTATCCGTAAAAAAGCACAAACAGGTAAAACTAGAATTGGTGGGCATGAATACCCTGGTTGATAAAGCAGTTTTGGAGAAATTATATGACCCTTTAGTTCATATAGTGATAAATGCTTTCGATCATGGTATTGAACTGCCTCAAACAAGGCAAGATAATGGAAAACCACAGGTTGGAATTATTATTATTAAAGCTTATCATCAGGGAAACTATACTTATATCGAAGTTAGAGATGATGGCCGAGGAATAGATGTGGAAAAAATTCGTAATCGAGCTGTAACAAAGCAAATCCTTTCTCCTAGTGATGCAGAAAAATTATCTACTAAACAGTTATATGAGTTATTATTCTATCCCGATTTTTCTACAAAAGAAAAAGTTAGCGATTTGTCAGGTAGAGGTATGGGATTAGAGTCTGTTTATCGCCAAGTCGAATTGTTAAAAGGCAATATTAGTATCAAGTCAAGATTAGGCAAAGGTACAAAATTTATTCTCAGATTACCTTGGACTTTAACAATTACAAAATTGTTAGTCTTTCGCATGGAAGGAAATTTATTTGCCATTCCTTTGGATTCTTTAGCAGCTATTGCATCTGTAGATCCTGGTGAAATAGACATTCACGAAGGTGAAGAAATTTATCACTGGCGGGATAAAATGGTATCTATAGCACCATCAATGTTGTCGGCTTATAACTATCCTGTAGTTTCAGGAAAAATCCAACAGCAAACAGTTGAAACTTGGAAAAATTCTTATACCAAACAATATAAAAGCAAAGTTATGTTGCTATTGATTTCTGAAGGTTCAGATACAATAGCGCTGAAAATAGATCAAATATTAATGGAACAAAATTTGACTATTAAACCTTTTAGTAATGCCTTGAAAACACCATCGTATTTATATGGTTGTACAATTTTGGGGGATAGCAGCTTAGTTCCAGTGATTGATGGACTTGAGTTATTAGAAAAAATCTTACAAGAAGAACAATATACTCCTGAAATTTTTAGATTAACTACTACTAAAGCTAAGGAATATAGTCTGCCTAATTTGCCTACTATTTTGGTAATTGATGATTCTATGACAACTCGTCAAACTATTTCTAAAACTTTACAAAAAGCTGGATATAATGTTGTGCAAGCTAAAGAGGGTTGGGAAGGATTAGCACAATTACAACAACATCCCGAAGTTCAGGCAATTATCTGTGATGTGGAAATGCCAGAAATGAATGGTTTTGAGTTTCTTAGTCGTTGTCGTAAACAATATTCTATGGAGGAAATGCCTGTGTTAATGTTAACTTCTCGTAGTAGTCAGCCCTATCGTCAGTTGGCTAAACAGTTGGGTTCTAATGGTTATTTGACTAAACCTTATTTAGACCAAGAGTTAATTGATGATTTACAAAAATGCTTGAAAGATTGAAGCAGAAAGGAAAAAATAGCCGGAAAAAAAGCATATAAACATATTTTAAGTAGGTAGGCACGAATAAACCTCACTATGTCACAAGATGTAAACCAGTTAAAACCCAAGGGAATTGCTTTCTTTACGGAATGCTGCGTAAACCCTCCACTCTGTTCCAGTCGCAATGACATAGCGACATTTAATTACCCGGGGCTACTTAGTTGCTCTAAAGCATTTTATTTGCTCCATAAATGTTTCGGTTAAATTTTAGATATGCTTGACTAATATCAGAGAAAATGCTATAAAAATTGTTAATATTTTGTTCGTGGAACTCACTAAAGTCTTTTAATTTCTATACTTAAAAATGTCACAACAGTTTTATTCTCAATCTTTACCGGAAATTACTGTCAAAGAACTAGCCAGTCGCTTGGCTGAAGAAGTGCCTGAAAATTTACAGTTAATAGATGTTAGGGAACCGTCAGAAGTAGAAATAGCATTCATCAAAGGTTTTAAAGTTTTGCCTTTGAGCCAATTTCCTGAATGGTCAGACCAAGTTAATGTTTATTTAGACCCTAGTCAAGAAACCTTGGTTTTGTGTCATCATGGAATGCGTTCGGCCCAAATGTGCCAGTGGTTAATCACCAAAGGTTTTACTAATGTTAAAAATATTGTTGGTGGGATTGATGCCTACTCAGTTGTAGTAGATACAAGTATACCTCGGTATTAGTTAGACTTTGAGCAGTTAGCCCTGAGCAAAATTACTTTTAGACATAGGAATTTATAGCTCAATATTATATTTGCAAAAACTATATCTAAAGATAGTTACTGTCAGTTTTTAGCAAACTTTAGTAACCTTATATACACTTTTTCTTGTCAAAAGTTAGAGCAAATTTAATGGAATTATCCAGAGGATTTTCTCGGAAAAGCTTTTGTGATTATCCTTGCTTAATTGACGCTCCCACCGATAAACAGGAGTATACAGCAATAAAATTTTTCAGAATTTTTCAAAAAATTAATGTAGAGATGTTCCACGGAAAGTCTTTACAAGGGTTTGAGAAAAGGGATATTTAATTTCCACCAAATGTCTCATAAATTATAAGCTATATTAAGAAAAATAAATTTGATGTTATGATTACTTAAAATCAAATTTTCTGCCATAGTCTGGTAGCTTATTGATATACTCAGCCTACATCCATGTCAGAAGTAAAGCTTAATAATCGTCATCAACATATTCTTTGGGCAACAATTCGTCACTACATTGCGACAGCAGAACCCGTTGGCTCTAAATCCCTCGTAGAAGAATACAATCTCGCTGTTAGTCCAGCAACAATTCGTAATGGAATGAGCTTTTTAGAAAAAATTGGCCTGTTATATCAACCTCATACTTCGGCAGGAAGAGTTCCCTCGGACTCAGGCTATCGAATATATGTTGACCAATTGATTACTCCCTCTGAAAATCTAGCTTTTGAAATCGAAGAACTTTTACAAAAACAACTAAGTTGGCCACAAGAGCGGCTAGAGGCTGTGTTACGGGGAGCGGCTCAAATTTTGGCTACTGTCAGTGGTTATATTACTTTAGTGACAATGCCTCAAACTTTCACTACCAAGTTACGACATTTACAACTGGTACAAGTGGAAGCGGAAAAAATTATGCTAATAGTGGTGACAAATACTTATGAAACTCAATCCCTGATGATGGACTTGAAGTCAATACATCATACGGCATCATTAGATGATTCAGCATTCCAAAATCCAGAGGATATTGATAGAGAGTTACAAATATTATCAAATTTTTTGAATAGCCAACTACGAGGACGAACAATAGAGGAATTATCTTTGTTAGATTGGAGTAAGGTAGACCTGGAGTTTGAAAAGTATGCTGAGTTAATTAAAAATCTTTTGGGAAATTTGACTCTCCGTGCTCGGACACCAGAACATACAAGGATTTTGATTAGCGGTATAGCTGAAGCATTGCGTTTACCAGAGTTTTCGGAACTTCAACAAGTTCAAACTATTATTCAGCTACTTGAAGGTGAACAAGAACAACTATGGCCTTTAATATTTGAACCCCCGACTACAAAAACAGGCAAGCAGGTAACTGTTAGAATAGGTTCAGAAAATCCTTTGAAGCCTATCCAAGGTTGTACTCTGGTTTCTGCAACCTATGGCAATGGGACAATTCCAGTGGGAAGTGTGGGGGTTTTGGGGCCAACTCGTATGGTATATGAAAATGCTATTGCTTTAGTGGGGGCAACTGCTGATTTTCTCTCGGAAGCAATTGTGGGAAATTAGTATCTTCTTAATAAAAAATAATATGATATTTCTGTTATTTAGTTATTAAACAATCAAATGAATGATATATAGCAATTCCCAAAAAGCTTGAGGTACACGCATTCGTTTGTTTTAGGCGACAGCTTTCTTATGGCAACAGGGAATAGGGAACAGGGAAGAAATAAAAATATAACTGTACCTCATGCTTTGTGAAAAATGATCTAATATTTAACTTGTCTGAAACTAAGTTTGGAATCAAGACTCGAAAGCTGTTTTATGGCAACAGGGAACAGGGAAGAAATAAAAATATAACTGTACCTCATGCTTTGTGAAAAATGATATAATGTTTAATTTGTCTGGAACTAAGTTTGGAATCAAGACTCTAAATAAATGATTTTCCTGGTGTATTTTTTGAGAATTATACTGGAGGAAACATCGCCAGTAGATCGTCTTAATAGGCTAAAAAAAGCACAGAAATGGATCTATATATGAACCCGCTACAATTAGTACTTTTTTATATATTCAGAAGTATTTTTTGCTGGTAAATTAATCTAATATTCAATATTGGAGCACTATATTTATACTTTTCATATCAAATCCGCTCGGGTTCGGTATAAAAAAATGTTTCATCTTCGCCCACGCGCGCGAATCTTTCTAAATTCTCTTCCCTACTGACTCGGTGACTCCTAATTAACTATCTAATTATACCAATGCTACCGGATTTGATATCATTAATTAGCATAGCAAAAGTATATTTCCTAAATCAAAGGTATTTAGTTTTGAGATGAATCCAGATATCTATATTACTCTTCATCATAATGTTAACTGGCAGTAAGCATTTAGGAATATCAGTGACTGAATGCTTAAATATTTGTCTCTCTAAGAAGACACATCTTTAAAAAAGAGTATATAAAAATAAATAATTTTAATCACCTTAGAGTTTGATTGTTAAAAAGTATTAAAGTATTTTAATACCACACATAAACAGATGACTAAAATTTTATTTGATTTAAACTACCAATTTTAACTCGTGCAAAAATTAGCGGGGCTTCTAAGGTGAATTTTAGCAATTGTATTATAATCATTTCTCCCAAAAACATGAAGAAAATTTACTTAATGTTTTTATGGCAAACTAAAATATGTTAAGTCGAAAATTAGCTTCTTTGCGAGCTATGACAGGTAGGCAAGGGTAACAAAAAACAGGCAAGTTCAAAGAGCAGATAGGGAGGAAAAAAATTGAGTTTTGATTTATTTAATGAGGTGTCACATAACTTTAATGATGGCTTTCCTAAGATTGGGAAAGTAGTATTATCTATTCTAGATATCTAGCTCCGTGGGAATCTCTGGGGCTTTTTTAGTTGAAAGATTGTATAAAATTAAAAACAAAAACTCAAACAAAAACTCAAACAAAAACCAAAACCAAAACCAAAACCAAAACCAAAACAAGAAGTTGTTGTAATTTATAATTAAGGGGTTATGAATCCGATCGATTGTGGCAATTGTGGATATCAAAACCTGGCGGGTGCGGCCTCTTGCTCTCGCTGTGGAACTACATTGACAGAAATTCCTCCCAGTCTTCAAATTAGCCCTATCATGAAAACTATTCTTTCTCCAGAATTGTCAATTGGAACTCAATTACGAGGAAAATATATTATTCTCAAACAATTGGGAAAGGGTGGGTTCGGTAGAACTTATCTAGCAGAAGATACAGGTCGATTTCATACTAAAGTAGTTATTAAAGAATTTTCTCCGGGTACTTATAATACTAATACTCGACCTACAGCCGAAAATTTATTTCATAGAGAAGTACAAACTCTCTACAAACTTCAACATCATCAAATTCCTAAATTCTGGGAATTATTTGAAGCAGAAAAACGTTTATTTTTAGTTCAAGATTTTGTAGAAGGCAAAAGTTATCAAAAAATCTTATCTGAAAAACTTAGCCAAAATCAGAAATTTAATGAAGTAGAAATTAAACAATTATTTCGCCAATTACTGCCAGTTTTAAGTTACATTCATAGTCAAGGAGTTATTCATCGCGATATTTCTCCAGATAATATTATTTGTCGTGAAATTGATGGGATTCCTGTATTAATAGATTTCGGTGGTGTTAAACAAGTTGCCCTAAATATAGTCTCAGAAATTAACAACAATAACCACAACTATTCATCTCCTACTAGCTTTGGTAAAATAGGTTTTTCTCCAGACGAACAATGGCGCGGTCAAGTAGCACCCCACAGCGATCTGTATGCTTTAGCTACTACTGCTTTGTGTTTAATGACTGGTAAATTAACTCCTACTGTAGAATTGAGAAATCCTCATACAATAGAATGGTTATGGGAAAAACAGTTAAATATTAGCCCCCGACTAACTGATGCTCTCGACCGAATGCTGGAAGCTGACCCTACGAAAAGATTTCAATCTGCTCAAGAAGTTATGGAATTTTTAGATGTGGAAAATTTACCAGTGGGAAGTAAACTGCGCGATCGCTACTTGGTTGTGGAAAAACTTACTCAAGGTGGGTTTGGCACAATATATTTGGCAGAAGATACAGATAAATTTCACAAAAAAGTTGTTCTCAAAGAGTTTACTCCTTCTACATTAGGTACTACTGCTCTCCATAAAGCAGAGGAATTATTTCACAGAGAGGCGAAAACTCTTAATCAACTGGAGCATCCTCAAATTCCAAGATTTGAAGGTATATTTCGCGATCGCAAACGTCTATTTTTAGTTCAAGATTTTGTGGATGGGCAAACTTGTTATCAGCTTCGTCAAAAAGGTAAACTTTTTCAAGAGTCAGATATTCGGAAACTGTTTGAGCAACTACTCCCAGTTTTAAGTTACATTCACAGTCAGGGTGTAATTCATCGTGATATTTCTCCGGAAAATATTATTTTGCGCAAAGCAGATGGCGTACCAATTTTAATTGATTTTGGTACCGTTAAGCAAATTGCTCTTAATCTGGCGAATGAAGTTTCTAGCGCTACAACTTCCTCCTCATCTGCTACAGTTATTGGGAAGGTGGGTTATGCTCCCGACGAGCAGATGGGAAAAGGAATAGTGGGGGAGCATAGCGATCTATATGCTTTAGCAGCTACGGCTTTATATTTAATGACGGGGAAGTCTCCGTTAGATTTGTGGGATGGTTATCGTGCTGAATGGTTATGGCAACAGGAATTAATTCTGAGTTCGGAGTTTACTGAGCTGCTTAACCGAATGTTGGCAAAGATACCTGCACAAAGGTTTCAGTCTGCGGATGAAGTTTTGCAGTTTTTAGAAACATCTACTTTAGAGTCAAAAAAAGTTACTCCTACTCCTTTTCCTTCTGTGGTTACTTTACCTCCCACTCCTAGTAAGTCTGGGAAAAAATGGTTTTTAGGCGGGTTGGGAATAGCTGCTTTTGTGGGGGCGATCGCTATTACTTTTTTAACTAACAAATCTACTGAAACAAAGTTAGAAGAAATAAAAATTCCTGCTTGGGGAGGGGATGAAATTTTAACTGTTGGATTATTAACTGCTAGCTGGAGACCTCTGGAAAAATATCAGGGTTTTACAGAATATTTAACTGCTGAAGTTAGTCAAAAATTAGGTAGAGAAGTTAGGGTCGAGATTGATGCTATTGAATATCAAAAAGAGGCATCGGAGCAAGTTAACCAACAGATGAAACAAAAAAAATGGGATATTGCTTTTACGGTTTCTCCAATGATATCTGTGCTGGCGGAAGATAATAATTATATTTTTGCTGCTCGAATGTTTCCTGATACTCCCCAGTTTGAGTCATCTTTATTTGTGCGTATTGATAGTTCGATTAAAAGTTTAGCAGATATAAAATCTGAGACTAAAATTGCTTTAGGAGATTTTAATAGTCCAGTTAATTTTTATATGCCAATTTATGATTTATATGGCAAAATTTTGGCAGTAGATTTAGGAAATAAATCGGAAGAAATTAGGGGTAAAGTTGTTTCTGGAGAAGCTGATATTGGGGTGGGAGTTTACAGTGTTTTGATAAGACGGGAAATGCAGCAAAAGTTTCGGATTATTACTCGTAGTCGTGGGATTCCTCTGTCGGGTGTTTATATATCTCCTAGTTTGTCGAAGCAAGAGCAAAATTTGGTTGCTAAAATTTTATTAAATGCTCCTGAAAATATTAAGGAGGATGCTGCCTATGGAGCTGGCAATCAAGTTGATTATCAGGAATTTAGTAAGATTACTAAAAGGGTAGATGAAATTATTAATTGTGTAGATTGGAAGCGAAATCCTGTAAGGCTTTTCTGCGATAATTCTAATTTGGTAGGTAATAGTAATAGTAGGGAGCCGATTATTGAAGGTAAAGTTAATGGTTTTACTATTGTTGATAGTAAAACTAATTATTTAACTTTACAAGGAAATGATGGTCAAGCTTATCGAGTTGTTTTACCTGAGAAAATATTGGAGGAATATCCGAAGCTATCTTCTGTATCTGAACTGAATTTAAAGACAATTCAAGTAGTTGATGTCGAACCTGTGGCAACTGGTAGTATTTTGGAGTTAAAAATTACTCAAAGGAAACAAATCAAGATTTTGGAATGATTATATAAATTTTAGTTTGGGAAATTTGGGATTTATCATTTACCTTTACTTAATAGACATAGGTATGGAAATTAAATATTCATTTTTAGTGGTAGTAGAGTGGGCAAATTTTCAATAATAAATATTCATAGAAAATCAAGTAATATTTGCACACCTGAGTGAGCAATTTAGGGTGATTTCACAATAGTTGAACCGTGACACACCCTTAACGTGATGGTGCGTTACGAACGCACCCTACATTTTTTATTGAGAGTAGTAGTAGCGTGTCTAGGCTGAAATTGTGGGTAAAAAAGGCATCGAAAAATATTTACCTGATTAGCTTTTTCGCAGTTGTCTTACCTACAAAATAAAGCTAGACGCGCTAGTAGGGTGGGCAAATATTGAATGATAAATATTCAGATAAAATCAAGTAATATTTGCCCACTGAGTCACCTATTAAATGGTGGGCAAATCTAGCAAGATTTACTATCAATATCAATTACTTAATATTTGCCCACCCTACCGAAATCATCAGCTAATTCATCATCAATTAATATTAGCAGTTTGATTCAAGCGATCGCCTCTAGTAAAATTAGATGTACTCCGAATTTCTTCTAAAGTTAAAGACGGTCTATTTTCCATCTCTGGGTCAGCTCCTACTTGAATCAATAAATCAGAAAATGCTACTTTTTTACTAAAAGGTCGTATAGCTTTAATTTTCACACCAGAATTAATTAAAGTTTCAGCAACTAACTTAACCTCTTCTCTATTTACCTCCGCACCAAACCAAATTGAATTAGTCGGTACATCTACTACTACAGTTGGTAAAAGAATTAACTGATAATCTAAACTTCTCAGGGCTTTTTCAACCACTCCATTATCAACATCTTTAGGAAAATATTCAACTATAATAGAATTTTCTTTGTATCCATCAAAATCATTTCCCAAAAGACTTAATTCATCTTCTAAAACTTGTTGATAAACTGTCGGTAAATTACGACTCATAGAATTAGTCTCAATGCCATATCCTAAACTCGTCCATGTCGGAGATAATAACCGCAATACTTCATTTAATTTTCCCTGTCTTAATAACCCAGGAATATCTGTTTTCCAATACTTTCGATCGCTCAACCAACCATGTACAACAGCATCCTGATATCTAGGTTCAAAACTATAAGATTCCCAAAACATAAACCAACCACGTTTGGGATGATAACGTTTTGCCATAGAAAACCAGGTATTTGTTAACATCTGATATCGCCCAGCCGCGGTACTACAATTTCCTTTATTAGGACCAGATACTATAGTAATACACCAGTCTGGATGATTGCTTAAATCAGATACTTTTTTACCAGTATAAACAACATGATAGGGTCGAGAATAATTAGATTCACTGGCTGAAATAGTTCGCATTAGCGCTCTAATATAAGGGTCTCCACCTTTCATTGCTAGTCGAGGCCATTTTTCTCTGTCATCGTAGTAATATTTATTGGGGGAAATTGAGCGGGGAATTAATTTGGTTAATTTCTGTGGATTTAGGTTGGAATTTCCCTTAAATATTTGGAAAAAGGAAATGAAAGAAAATATAACTATGAAGATAAAAATTAGACGTTTGAAGAGCATACGACGCACTTGAGCAGATTTACGTTTCTTTCTGATGATGATTTTAGGTTGAACAGGAGGCATCTAATAATACTAGGGATTTTCTAAAGATTATTAACCAGTTTCTAGGTGCTTATCGGAATGATTAATATTTGTATAAAGTCTTGTCAGAAATTCCTAGTTTACTCCAACTTGTCAATAGTAGCACCTACTTTTTTTCATTAGAAAAAACACCCTTCATTTCTTACACCAGATGTATTAAAATGATTATTTATTTTATTTCCTATGGCACTAGACCATAGATAAATTTTAGTCAAAAAAATTGTTTATTTTTTGAATAGTTCTGCATAGTAATGGTATTGAGTAAAACTTGGTATTCAGCTCAAATAGATTAATTGCCAAAATACCACTCCCGACACTCTCCACACTCCCAACACCCCCCACACTCCTTCCACCATTACTCTGCGTCACTACCGATTTTTATAGGGTTGGTATTCAGCTCAAATAGATTAATTGCCAAAATACCACTCCCGACACTCCCCACACTCCCAACACCCCCCACACTCCTTCTACCATTACTATGCACCACTACCGATTTTTATAGGCGGCGAGTCTGATCTCAGAGAAATGTATGGGGAAGCTATAGCTTTTAGCGATCGCCAACCCCCTACATAATGATTAAGTGACACTAGCAAATAACTGCTCGAAAGATTTTTCTGGTGCTTCGGCCTGAGCAACAATTTCCACAATTTTATTAGAAGCTGCTGGTTGAAAGAGTGCCTCCACACAAACTTGTGCTACCTTTGTCCGAGGAATACTCCCCTCAAATAAGTGATCGGCAGATTCCATCACAATCGGAAATTGATTATCCTCGTTTTTGAGACCACCAGGACGAACAATGGTATAATTAACCCCGCTTTTTTGGATATATTCTTCTGCTTGTTTCTTCCAGAACAAAACTAGCCAAAACAAATTGAGGGGGTGAAACAGTTTGGACACACATAAAGATGAAACCAAAACCAAATTTTCAATCCCTTTTTCTTTAGCAATACCCACTAAATTTTTAGTTCCTACATAGTCCACTTTGTAAGGGCCAGTAAAGTCAAAACTAGGGCTGGCCCCCGTGGCACATAATACTACTGTGCTATCTCCAATAGCCGTGTCAAGGCTGCTGGGATTAAGTACATCTCCAGTGACTAACTCTGCTTCTGGAGGCAGAATTTCTGTGGCTGTTTCTAGATTACGAACTAAGGCTCGGACAGGAATATTCCGTTTGACTAGCTCTTGTACGATCCGGCGACCTGTTTGGCCAGTTGCTCCTGGGACAAATGCTTTCATATCTCAAGTTATGATAATGATTAAATTATTATTGCTAACTGTCAACAAATCTAAACACATTTTGTGTATAAACTAAACTACCACTTGGGAATCCTAAAATTATTGAGTATAGTGTATATATAAATACACGGGAGACGAAATTATGCACCACAATTTTGCTGAAGATCGAACTTTACAAATGGACAATGAATTGGCTAGTAATTTCTATTTGGATGCAACAGAATTAAACCTACAAGACAGCAGTAAAACTACCTGGTTTAATACTAAATACAATGGGTGTATGGAGTTGTATTCAGATGTTGAAACTGTAGCAAGGCATCTTGAGTCTCACCGGAGTTGGTTTTCTAGGTGTGCTCATCCAATGAAAGTGGAGCCTCTGGGAGAAAATGGCTATGATTTGTTGATTGGAAAGTTTGGTTCTTTTGGCTACCACGTGGAGGCCAGGGTTGGTTTGGAGTTAGTGCCTCCGGATTCCGCAGGAATATACAAGATTAGAACTATTCCAGTGCCTAATTATACACCACCTGGATATGAAGTTAATTTTGAATCGCAAATGAAATTGCTCGAATTACCGACAGAGGACTTTTGTAGTCAGAATGATATTGAAAAGTTGGGATTACCTGCTACGATGACTGGTGCTAAGTGGGATTTGGATTTGACAGTGGGTGTTCAATTTCCCAACTTTATTCGGAAAATGTCCCCTGGTTTGGTTCAGAAGACTGGCGATCGCTTGTTATTGAAAATTGTGCAACAGGTGTCGCGGTGTTTGAGTCACAAAACTCAAATAGATTTCCATAATATTTATGACTTACCATATCCGAAGCAACGGAAACGAATATAGAGAATGGAAATTAAGTTCAGGGAAAGAGAAAGATTTGATTCCCCTGACCTTTTCCATATCTCAATTTTTTTACATATCTCTGATAATCCTTAGCAAAATTTCTACTCCGCTCACAGCTTGCCAACCAAATAGACCTAAGATGGAAACGTTAAGAACAATATGAGTGTAGCGAGCCCAATCTTGGCCTTTCTGCATCAAAGGAGTTAAAGAAGCAGAGACGGCGATCGCTCCTGTCATACCTAACCCTGCTAGCAAGTGAGGGCCAACAAAAAGCTTACCATTATTTATATAGGTGACGGCCATTCCACCAATAGCACCCAACACCATAAAAGCTAGGAGTATGGAACCAATTTGGTGATGTTTGTCTTTCAATTTAGCAAATTCTTTTTTCTTTTCTGTTTCTGCGGCTGTTCTACTGTTACGAACTTTGAGGCCGAGATATAGGGCATAAATTGTCAGGGCCAAAAGTACCCACATCATAGCGGGATGGAAAAAGTTGAGCCAGGTTTTAATCGATTCTGAAATTGGCAGATCCATAATTAATTTTCTCTCAAGGGTAAGAAACAAAACTTCATAAAAGTTATCATATTTCAATTCTCGATCGGGATCAAGATAATTTATTGGCCCTGGGTAAAACCATCGGTGTGGGGAGTGTGGGGAGTGTGGGGAGTGTAGGAGGTGTGGGAGGTGTGGGAGGTATGGGAGAAATTAAAAAATACATATCCTCACCATTACTATGCAGGACGACCAATATTAGTTTTGTCTGGTTGGTTAGACGGTAATAATTACAGCAGTTTCCAACTTGATGAAGTACATATATTTATAGTTTTAGGGAGCGTGGGAAGTGTGGGAAGTGTGGGAAGTAGTCAACAGGTAACAAATATTCACCCCGTTCGCTACAGGTCATTAACCTTCTGCTGTTAAAAATTGCTGTTATATCGTAACTGCCTAGCTAGTAATAATGGAGGTGAGAAAAAAAGATACATTACCAAGTAGCGCCTCAGTAATAACTTTCTAGAGATTCAAACCATGCTTAGAAGCAGTAGAAACAAAAGAGCGAAGA
>JBARXI010000071.1:0-4877 GCA_049647275.1 Microcoleaceae cyanobacterium | reverse complement strand
GATATTTAAAGGAAGTCAAAAGTTAAATGCGAGCAGGATAAAATTTTTACTTTCAGTTTGGCAACAGGTTAATTAATTTAATTTTGTAGTTGTAAGAGCAGATTAAAAGTTTTGTTTCTACTGGTAGAAGTTACTGATAAATCAAAGGTTGAATCAGAATTTTATGCTGTTTTTCATTCCAGAAATTTCGGTAGTTAGCTCAAGTGGATGTTCAAAGATAATGGTGATATTGCTCAGGAGATATAGCAATCGTAAGTAGGTAGGTATAAAAATATATAAAAGCGGGATAAGGTTGTGGGTTTTTGGGGTTGGAATAATCTTTTTTATTTAGACTGTTACTACCTCCTTTTTCCCTCGTTAAACTATTTTAGAATTATTTTTACCTACCTAATTATATAGTTTGTACAATTTTCTACAACATTAACCTCACCATGGCTGAGTTTCAGCTTGTTAATTTTCACAACTCATTTCATCTTGCTATATACCTATAATTAACTGTCATAAGTTACTCAAAATTAAAACTAAGGTACTCAAAAGCATGAAAGAATTTAATTTGAATTTGACAAGAGGTTGATTAATTTAATGTTGTAGTTGTAGGAGTGGATTAAAAAATTTTCTCCTGCTGCTAGAAGTTACTCACAAATCAAAGGTTTAATCAGAAATTTATGCTGTTTTCAATTCCAGAAATTTCGGTAGTGATTGATAAATTAAGCTCTTTAATATTTAAATTGGTTATTGAAACTCAGCAATAAGTAACTGGTAAAAGTTAATAGCAAAGGGATTCAGGAAATTTTAGTTAACTTGATAAATCCCAGTTTAAATGTACATCAGCTTACCAGAGTTAGCTCCAATGGATATTCAAAGGAAGTTAAAAGTTAAAGGTGGCGAGGAAAAGGAGTTAAATTTAAGTTTGAAAACAAATTGATTAATTTAATTTTGTAGTTGTAGGGGTGGATGAAAACTTTAGCTCCGACGGGGAGAAGTTACTCATAAATCAAAGTTTAAATCAGAAATTTATCCTGTTTTTAATTGGATAAATTTCGATAGTCATTGGTAAATTACGAGAGTTAGCTGAAATGGATGCTCAAAAAAAAGTCAAAAGTTAAAGGTGGAAAGAAAAAGGAGTTGAATGTGAGTTTAACAAGAGGAAGATGTTATCAAGAATATCTACCTATAATACTATCTTGCCAAAAAAATGTGGCTGCTCACTCCAAAATCTGAAATTCCTCCATACATAGATTTTCCCCAATCTGCAATTCCAAATCGTATTACTTATTTGTGACATTATTTTATTTAATTGGTATAACTATCATAAATCACTTAAAATAAAAACTCAGAAACTCAAAAGTATGAAGGAGTTGAATTTGAGTTTGACAAGAGGTTGATTAATTTAATTATCTAGTTGTAGGGGCGGATTAAAAATTTTGCTCCTACTGGTAGAAGTTACTCACAAATCAAAGGTTGAATCAGAAATTTATGCAGTTTTCTATTCCAGAAATTTCGGCAGCAATTGAGAAATTACGACAGTTAACTCAAATGGATATTCAAAGGCAATGGCGATATTGCCAGGGAGATATACCTATAACTGCACTTAAAAATTTAGATAGTTGGCAGTTAGCTTCAATCAATGAGAAAAAACATATTGCTTGGGCAAAGGGTAAACAAGTTTTATGGTTAGGGCAAAAATTGGTAATTCCCCCACATTTAAACGGTTATTTTTTGGCTGGTTTATCTTTGCGATTGGGTTTGACTTGGTGGGCTGAGTCTGCGGAAGTTTATGTGAATGGTAAGTTATTACAAACGGGAGATTTGTTTGACTGTTCGAGTCGAATTTTGCTAAGTCGAAAGGTGGTAGTTGGAGATAGTTTTGTTGTCGGTATTAAGCTGGTAAGTCCGGCACACGATCGGGGAGCGTTGGTAAGGTCTTGGTGTGTGTATGAAAAATTGGATAACTATCAGCTAGACCCTGGATTTGTGGCGGATGAGTTGGAGGTTTTGAATGAATATTTGGTAAATGTTGAGGTTGAGGGTGAATTAGATATAGACGGAATAAAAACTGCGGTGGCTTTGATAGATTGGCTGGAGGTTGGAGAGAGAGAAAAAATTCAGCGCTCGCTCAAAAATGTTCATGCAGAAATAGGGAAATTTTCTGGCAATTATATTAATGGTTTGAAACTTAAATTATTAGGTCATGCTCATCTAGATTTAGCCTGGTTATGGGATGTTGAAAAAACTTGGGAAGCAGCACAACGAACATTTGCATCTGTACTAGATTTACAACAAGATTTCCCCGAACTAATTTTCTGTCATTCTACTCCGGCACTATATGAATGGATAGAAAAAAATCGACCAGACTTATTTAATAAAATTAAACGACAAGTTGAGTTAGGCAAATGGGAAGTCGCAGCAGGTTTATGGGTTGAACCAGAATTAAATACAGTGAACGGCGAATCAATTGTTAGACAGATTTTATACGGTCAACATTATGTTTTAGAAAAATTTGGCAGACTTTCCGCCGTGGCTTGGTTGCCAGATAGTTTTGGTTTCTGTTGGCAACTTCCCCAAATTTTTCAAGGCGGAGGTATCGAATATTTTGCTACTCAGAAGTTACGCTGGAATGATTCGACGGAGTTTCCTTTTGAACTTTTTTGGTGGGAAGCTCCCGATAAAAGTCGGATATTAAGTTTGATGTTACCGCCGATCGGGGAAAGTGTTGAAGTTGTAAAAATGGCAAAGTACGCTGGCGAGTGGCAGGTAAAAACTGGCTTAAAAAATGCTTTGTGGTTACCTGGTATGGGAGACCATGGCGGCGGGCCGACTCGCGATATGTTGGAGGTATATAGAAGATGGCAAGAGTCGGCTTTTTTTCCTGTGTTGGAGTTTACGACTTCTGAGGATTTTTTGGCTGAGATTGCAGGAGAAAGTTGCGAGAGTTACCCTATTTTGCGGGATGAACTTTATCTGGAATTTCATCGCGGTTGTTATACGACTCATGCTGACCAAAAAAGATGGAATCGCTGTTGTGAGGATTTGTTGTATCAGGCGGAGTTGTTTTCTGTTTTTGCTTCGATTGTGACTGGGGCAATTTATCGGAAGACTGATTTAGAAATGGCTTGGAAGCGGGTTTTGTTTAATCAGTTTCATGATATTTTGCCTGGCTCGGCGATTCCGGAAGTTTATGTGGATGCTCGTCAAGGTTGGCAGGAGGCTCAAAGGATTGGTTCGGAGATTTTGGCTGAGGCTATGGTGGCGATCGCTTCTGATATTGATGTTTTACGGCCTTTTTCGTTGAATGCTGCTCAGGATGGGATGGTTTATCGGGTGGTTGTGTTTAATTCTCTGAGTTGGCGACGCTCGGAATTGGTTTCGGTTGCTTTGCCAGAGCCTTCGGAGAAATCTGATGGTATTAATAACCAAATACTCAGACAACCAGATAAAAAAGATGGAAGTAAAACTGCATCGCCAGCGCCTCCAGAAAAATATAACTGGCAGGTCTATGATGCTGCCGGGCAACTACTTACTTCCCAGATATCGGATAACAATAACAATTTACTGTTTATGGCTTCTGATGTGCCTGGGGTTGGTTATCGGGTGTTTTGGTTGTGCTATGAATTATCGGATGTAGGCAAGAGACTATATATGAGCACACCTAGCGCTAATTTTACAACTAGACTAGCAAAAAAAATCAAATATGTCAATACTGTTAGTTCAAAGAGTAAAAATTGGGTTTTAGAGAATAATTTTTTACGGGTAAAAGTAGAGATAAAGACAGGAAATTTAGCGAGTATTTTTGACAAGATTAATCAGCGAGAAGTATTGGCAAAACCGGAGGGAAATCAACTGCAAGCTTTTCGGGATGAAGGTGAATATTGGGATGCTTGGAATATCAACCCAAATTATCAGCAACATCCTTTATCTCCAGCCAAATTAATAGATATTCGGTGGGTGAAAAGAGGCGAGTTAAAAACTTGCTTGCGGGTGAAAAGAAAAATAGGTAAATCTGAGTTTTGTCAGGATTATATTCTCGAAATTAATTCCCCACTGTTAAAAATTAAAAGTAGGGTAAATTGGCAAGAGCGTCATATTTTAGTCAAAGCTGCTTTTCCCATAAATATAGAAGCAGATTTTGCTACTTATGAAATTCCTTGTGGAGCAATTAAGAGAACGACTAAACTTCAGACAGAAACAGAAAAAGCAAAATGGGAAGTTCCGGCTTTACGTTGGGCAGATATTAGTAATGATAATTATGGACTAAGTTTGCTGAATAATTGTAAGTATGGATATGATGCGAAGCCAAATGAATTACGCTTAACTTTATTGAGAGGTTCGACTTGGCCTGACCCGGAAGCTGATGTGGGAATTCACGAATTTACTTATGCTATTTATCCTCATGTCGGAAGTTGGGAAAATGCTAGAACTGTGCAACGGGGTTATGAGTTAAATATGCCTTTGCTTGTGCAGCTCATGCCGTCGATTGGTGAGGAAAAATCTACTGGAAAGTTGCCACAGGTTTATCGTTTTTTGGGTTGGGAAGCTGAGAATTTAATTTTAATGGCTCTCAAACGGTCGGAGAACGATCGAGGTTGGGTTTTGCGATGTTATGAATGTTTGGGAAAAGAGGCAGAGTTGAAGTTGGAAAGTGATGCTGGTTTGGCGATAGGAAAAGCTGTGGATTTGTTGGAGCGAGATGTTGTTGAGCCTACCATTGACTTTGAAAGTAAAAGCTGTGAAATTTCATCTTGGAAAATAGTGAGTTTTGTTTTGGATTTTCTGCTGTGATAAGTGTCGGGAAATTCTAGGGATTAATATGAGCGATAGCCTGTCTCTATATGCAATTTCTGCTCTGAGGAAAAATCGTCAGTTTCCTTTTAACTCTG
>JBARXI010000070.1:0-3248 GCA_049647275.1 Microcoleaceae cyanobacterium | reverse complement strand
TTGTATAAAACCAGAGAAAATAAATTATTAAATGCAGACGTAAATGGATCGTTGAACATTATTAAAAAAGTAATTCCTGATGTCTTGGACCAAGGAATAAAGGGTTTGCCGTTTAACCCTGTAGTGGCCGAGCCACTTGCGTTCAACTAAGCTTTCAGGCTTTTGAGTAAGTTTGAGTAAGTTTAGTTGAGCGGTATTGAAGTTGATACTATAATATATCGTACTGTCCTAACTAAACAGAAAGTATTCCTATTTATCTATTTTTGTAGGACAGCTTCAATTTTGATATACCGGATGTAGCATGACTACTTTTTAGTCATTAGTACCAACAAGCAATAAATAAAGATTAACCTAACTTTAGAGGACTACTATGCAATCAACAACAACTCAGTTAGATACCTCAAATATGGATATGCCAAAATATGGTTTACCAGTGACAATAATTACAGGTTTTCTGGGGAGCGGGAAAACGACTTTGCTTAACCATATATTGGAAAATCAACAGGGTGTTAAAACTGCTGTTTTGGTAAATGAATTTGGAGAAATTGGCATTGATAATGAGTTAATTGTTTCTACTAATGCAGATGACACCATGGTCGAACTTAGTAATGGTTGTGTTTGCTGCACTATTAATGAGGATTTGGTTAATGCTGTTTATAAGGTTTTAGAAAGACCAGAAAAACTTGATTATATGGTGGTGGAAACTACTGGTTTGGCTGACCCTTTACCAGTGGCTTTAACTTTTTTGGGTACTGAGTTACGAGATATGACTCGCCTGGATTCAATTGTTACTTTGGTGGATGCTGCTAACTACAGTATTGATTTGTTCAACAGTCAAGCAGCATATAGTCAAATTGTCTATGGTGATGTTATTTTGTTGAATAAAACTGACTTGGTTGATGAGGCAGATTTGGATTTATTGGAAGTGAAAATTAGGGATATTAAAAAAGATGCAAGAATTATCAGAACTAGGCAATCTCAAGTAGGTTTACCGTTGATTTTGAGTGTTGGTTTGTTTGAGTCGGATAAGTATTTTGATAACAAAGAATTAAATGATGGCCATGACCATGACCATGAACATCACGACCATGACCATCACGACCATGAACATCACCATCATTCTGACCACTTAGAAAACGATGGCTTTACTTCAATTTCTTTTCAAACTGATCAGCCTCTTTCTATTAAGAAATTTCAAGATTTTTTGGATAATCAATTAACAGCAAATGTCTTCAGGGGTAAGGGGATTTTGTGGTTTGAAGAAAGCCCTCTACGACATATATTTCACTTGAGTGGTAAGCGGTTTACTATTGATGATGATGAGTGGAAAGGTACTCCGAAAAATCAATTGGTTTTGATTGGTCAGAATTTAGACCATGATAAGTTGCGATCGCAATTAGAAGACTGTATTATCTCTTAAAAAGTCATAAATAAAGTCAAGCTTGAATCTGGAAGAAGGTAATCAATATGGTTTAAATTTTCTAGTGATTTAAGACACTTCCACGCTCGATTAAGTAGGTGGGTTTAATTATTCGTAAAATAATGATGGAGATTCAAAACGGTAAAAACCTGTTCAAAACTTGCTTCTGACTTGATTATTCAAATTTTTCGTTTTTTTTGCGCAGCATGACAAACGGAAACGTTTATTTATGCCCACCTACTTAGTAGGGGTTTGCTAACCAAACCCCTACTACTTAAAAATATTTTCTCTGTTCTTTTTTACTTCTTTCTGAAAATCTATTATGCGAGTTGTTATTCAAAGGGTTAAATATTCTCAAGTAAAAGTTAATGGAGAAATTGTCGGTAAAATTAGTAAAGGCTTAAATTTACTTGTGGGTATAGCAACGAATGATACAGAAGTAGAACTGGATTGGATGGCGCATAAATGTTTGGATATGCGTTTATTTTCTGACATAGATATAGATAGTAATAGTAATCGTTGGGAAAAATCTGTTAAAGATATAGGTGGTGAACTATTAGTAGTGAGTCAGTTTACTCTCTATGGAGACTGTCGCAAAGGTCGTCGGCCATCTTTTGACCGTTCTGCATCTCCTGAAGCTGCTAAACAACTTTATCAACTATTTGTAGATAAATTAAAAGTAAGTGGTTTGAAGGTGGAAACTGGTATATTTGGAGCAATGATGGAAGTTGAAATTGATAATGATGGTCCTGTAACTTTGTTGTTAGAGCGAGAGGCTGCTTAGATAGGTTTGATAGACAAAATATTTACTATAGCATTGTTTGCCGAATATTTTTTTACCTCATTTTGATCTAACATTTCTTATGTCAAGAAATTTTTATGATGTGTGATAACACATACAAGCTATATTTATATATCATTTATTTCACGACTCAAATTAATATTACCCTGGTTATATAGAAAATAGAAAATTAACAACAATTGGTAAATGCAATTTCGGGTTTGACGAACAAAAATTGGCGTATTTCCACACCATTATTAATGATAAAGTTAGAATCGAATAAATGTTATACTTGAAAAGGTTGTGGAAGTATCAAAAGTTAGAATAATTTCCTATAAGTCTACTCTTAACAGATAAAATAAGTGTTAAGTCGAGCGTCAATAATTGCCAAATTAGGGTATTTCCCTGTTCAAAATCTAATTAGTTTAGTAGCAAATTAAAAAAAGGAAAGCTATGGGGTTCTTTGATTCAGAAGTAGTTCAGCAAGAGGCTAAACAGTTATTTGAGGATTACCAATCCTTAATTAAACTTGGCGGTGAATATGGTAAATTTGACCGGGAAGGAAAAAAAATTTACATTCAACAGATGGAAAGTATTATGGGGCGCTACCGAATTTTTATGAAGCGCTTTGAATTATCGGAAGATTTTATGGCTCAAATGACTATGGAGCAGCTCAAAACTCAGTTGAATCAATTTGGTATTACTCCTCAGCAAATGTTTGAGCAAATGAACTTGACTTTGGAGCGGATGAAGTCAGAGTTAGAGAAACAGTCATAATAAGTTTAAAACAAAAATTGTAACTGCCCTGGTAGGAAAGAAAGGAATATTCCCATGAGGGAAAAAATCTGGTAGTCTTCAACCATGAGTCCAGAAGAAAAAGAGCAAAAAATCAAGAGGCTAGAGATAGATGATCTGGCACGGCGCGAAAGGATAGCAGAGCTTGAGAGGCGTTTGGGGTTAGATAGCCAAAACAAGTTCACGCGCCACCATCAACTGATGGACTCAAAAAGTCAAGTAAAATACGGACAAAAAGTTTAACAGAAAAAG
>JBARXI010000069.1:0-2322 GCA_049647275.1 Microcoleaceae cyanobacterium | reverse complement strand
TAATTATTAATTGTTGAAAGTATCTCCTTAATAATGTAACTAACTGTCCTTTCCTTCAGGGCTGTTTCATTCTAAAATGTGCCATTTTCTGTATTTACGAAACCACGTTATTTCAAGTTTTAGGGATTTTATCTTTCGCTGGCTGAAAGTAATAAATTCATTGCCAAAATCAAGAATGAAATGACCCTGTCTTTCCTTAGAGATAAAAATTTCCTTATATTCTGATTTCACCGAGTAATTAAGGTTTGAAGCCTCTCCTTTTAAGGATAAATCAAGACAAACAATCCTTTTAGTCAATCCTATCCGTCTTAAGAAGAGGTAATTATTAATTATTAATTGTTAATTATTGAATACCTCCCTATCTACCTTAATCAAGAATAAAATCCTGCTGTTAAAAAGGGTGCTCATAGGAGATAAGTTAGATACAATTTTACTCCTGAATTTGTATGAGAATATTTTCTTTAATCTGAATTTATTGATAAGTATTCAACCGGAAACGATATGACTATAGTTTAATTGTAGCAAAAATAAAAATATGAAATTTTCTGTCCTACGAATGCTTTGGCAAACATCGCTGATTATAATTTTGGCAATACTTATATTGGCAATATCTATAAAGTTTCCCAAAAATCAAATAGGTATAAGTCAACCAATATTAATTCAGAATATGGCTGAATCTGAAATTCCTGAATCGGCAAAATTAGTAGATATAAAAACAATCAATCCTGAGATTATTTTAGACATTCGCTACGCCACGACAAATAATTTCTTAAATCAAAAATTATACCCTGTAGCCAAATGTGCTTTAAGAAAAGAAGTAGCTGAGAAATTATCACAAGTTCAGACAGATTTAGAAATAATGGGATTAGGTTTAAAAGTTTACGATTGTTATCGACCATTATCAGTGACAAAAAAGATGTGGGAAGTATTACCAGATTCTCGTTATGTCGCTAATCCTGCCAAAGGTTCGAGACATAATCGTGGGGCAGCAGTTGATGTAAGTTTGATTGATTTAAGCACTGGCAAAGAGTTAGAAATGCCTACAGAATTTGATGATTTTTCTGAGCAAGCTTGGCGCAGTTATTTAGGTAATAAACCGGAAGTTCAGAGAAATAGTGAATTACTGGAAAATCAGATGAAAAAATATGGTTTTGAACCGTTAATGACAGAATGGTGGCACTTTGATGCAGTAGGTTGGGAAAAGTTTTCTCTTTTGGATGTGCCACTGGATGAAATTTCCACGGCTGGTTAATATTTGAATGAAAAAAAGATTGTTTTTATCATATAGCAATTCTATTTAAGTCGTGAGTTTTTGGCGGTGGTAGGTGATAGGTAAAATTCGCAAATAAATATACTGAAATTTCTACATCTGATTCCTGATTTCTGATTCCTATATAGAACCCATTTGGTATCTTTGATAATGCTTTCGTTTTTGTAGTTAGAAGTCAGGAGATAATAGGGAAGATGTGGAGAGAAGCAAGAAAGAAAAATTCTACAAACAGAGCAGATTTTTTCTCAAAATTGATGCGTGAGAAGACTTAACTATGGTAATTATATAAATAGAAAATGGGTTCTATAAGTTAGTTAGTCTATAATTTATTCAGGAGTTATAGCTGAAGTCAGAAGCGCGGAGGGTTTGCTCCGCTCGCAACGCTCCGCATTCCGTTTGCTCCGCATTCGGTAGGAAAGGAAAGCAATCTCGAAGTCAGAAGTCAGGGCGAAGGCCATTCGCCCCTACATTCGCAGCACGGACTAAATTTGAGAGGAGCGAGAATGTCCTAATAGTAATGGCGACTGCTATATATCATATCAATTCTGAATAATTAGCGCTATAACTCCCTTCAGCTAACGCGTTATATTTTGCCGTTTGCGTTTTGCTGGAGCAAAACAAAAACCTTATCTATTCCAACCGTGCTTCTTCTTTTGTGCCTCTCCCACTTTCAAATAGACATCTCCAATAAGAAAAAATAAAATCAATTATCATACAGAAATAATCAATTATTTCCCCCTACTCCCTACTCTCTCTTTTCTGGAGATGTCTAATGGGAGTAGGGGGGATGCCTTCTGCCTTCAGACTACCAAAGTTTAAGTATTCAACCGGAGATGATATTACCAGGAAAGATAAATCAGGGGCATTGGTTTTTTGTCAAGAAATATTAAACATCTGGGAGAGTGGGAAGACAATTGACTACTCCCCGGACTTAAGTCACGGGGATTCTAAGTTGATACTACCCAACAGGATAAATCCGTGTTGCTTCGTCTGTTCTTAGCTGACCAAAGATATATTTATTCTTTGGGGACAATTTCATTGTGCCCCTACAC